>JBOGGR010000327.1:0-13468 GCA_050744025.1 Acidimicrobiales bacterium | reverse complement strand
CTGGACCCCCTCCCCGAGCCCGACATGCGCCGCCTGCTGGAGGACCTGGTCCCCGGCATGCCCAAGGCCGCCCTGACCCGGATCGTGGCCCGGGCCGAGGGCGTCCCCCTCTACGCCGTGGAGACCGTCCGGTCCCTGATGGACCGGGACGTGATCCTCCCCCGGGACGGCGTGTACACCCTGGTCGGGGAGATCGGGGACCTCGACGTCCCGTCCAGCCTGACCTCGCTCATCGCCGCCCGCCTGGACGGGCTGGAGCCGGCCGAGCGGGAGCTGGTGAAGGGCCTGTCCGTGCTCGGCAGCAGCTTCCCCCGCGCTGCCGTCGGCGCCGTCACAGGCCTCCCGGAGGCCGAGGTGGAACGGCTGCTCGGCTCGCTGGTGCGCAAGGAGGTCCTGGCCATCCGGGCCGACCGCCTCTCGCCCGAGCGCGGGCAGTACACCTTCGTGCAGACGCTGCTGCGCACGGTCGCCCACGACATGTTGAGCCGGCGGGAGCGCAAGGCCCGCCATCGGGCCGTGGCCGCCCACCTGCGTGCCGCCTTCGCCCGGGACGGCGAGGAGATGGCCGAGGTGATCGCCGCCCACTACCGGGAGGCCTACGAGGCGGGGCCCGAGGACGAGGACGCCGGGGAGATCCGGGCCGAGGCGCTGGCGGCCTACGCCCGGGCCGGAGCCCGGGCGGCGGCAGTCGGGGCGCCGGAGGCGGCCGAGGCGGCCTACTGCACCGCGGCCGGCCTGGCCAGCGGGGAGGCGGAGGCCACCGCTCTGACCGAGCAGGCCGGGCGCATGGCCGGGCAGGCGGGCCGGGCCGAGCGGTCCCTGGAGCTCCTGGAGGCGGCCATTGCCGCCCACGCCGCCGCCGGGCGTCACCGCGAGGCGGCCCGCCTGGTCGCCGGCACGGCCGAGGCCCTCGGGCACCTCGGCCGCCACGAGGAGGCCATATCCCGCCTGCGCGCCGCCCTCGAGGTCCTCCGCCCGGGGGACCGGACAGCCGGCATGGCCGACCTGTCCCAGGCGATGGCTGGCGCCCTGCTGCTGGCCGGCCACCGCGAGGAGGCGGCGGCCCACCTGGAGACGGCCCTCTTCCTGGCCGAGGCCCTCGAGCTGCCCGAGATCCTCTGCACCTGCCTCAGGCGCAAGAGCATGCTGCTCCTCTTCGCCGGCCGGCGCCAGGAGGCCACCGTGCTCTCCGACGGGATCGTCGCCATCGCCCTGGCCCACGACCTCACCCGGGAGCTCGCCTTCGCCCACACCCTGAGCGGAGAGATCAGGGCCCAGAGCGACCAGCCCGGGGCCGCCGAGCACGCCGTCCTCGCACTGGAGCTGTTCCGCCGCCTGGGGGACCGACCGGGCGAGAAGCTGGCTGGGGCCAACCTGACCCTGCAGCACCTCCAGGCCGGGCGCTGCGAGGAGGCCGAGCGGCTCCTCGACGAGCTCTCCCGTGACCGGCCGGGCGCCGACTCGTTCGCCGACCGTGCGGTCATGCTCCACGTCATGCGCGGCCAGGTCCCCGAGGCCAGGGCGGCCCTCGCCGGGATCGCCGCCTGGGAGCACACCGACGAGGTCCAGTACCGCCTGGCCTGGGCCTACGCCTCGGCCGCGGTGGCCATCATCGACAGCCGCATCCCCGAGGCCCTGGAGCTGGCGGGCACGACGGCGCGGGAGTCCCTCCTGGCCGAGGGCCTGTGCAACGAGGCGTTCCGGCTGTCCTGGCCGCTTGCCGTCGAGGCGGCCCTCGAGCTGGACCGGAGGGAGGAGGCCGCCTCCCTCCTGGCCCTCGTGGCTGACCAGCCGGCCGGGCTGGTTCCTCCGTTCCTCCGGGCCCAGGCGGCCCGGTTCCGGGCCCGGTTCCGGGCGGGGGCCGGGACGGGGGCGGGGGACGGGACGCGAGCCGGGGCCGGGACGGGGGTCGAGGCTCGGGCCGGGGCCGGGGCTGGGGAGCACGCCGGGGTGGAGGAGGACTTCGCCGAGAGCGAGGCCCTGCTCGAACGCCTGGGCTATCCGTACTGGCTGGCGTTCAGCCGGCTGGACCACGCCGAGTGGCTGGCTGCGCAGGACCGGCCGGACCGGGCGCCAGAGCTCGCTGCCCTGGCCGCCGGGACCTTCGAGCGCCTGGGCGCGGTCCCGCTGCTGCGCCGGGCCCGCAGCCTGGTGGCCATGGTCCCCTCGGCATCCTGACCTGCCGCCCCGCCCCGGGGCCCGCCGCCCCGGTTCAGCTGGTGGCCGGCGGTGCCGATGAGGTGGGCGATGAGGCCGTCGCGCGCGCCCGATCCGGCCTGGCGGGGCTGGGCCGGTCCGCCCGGCGAGCGCAACCACTCGGTCACCAGCGCCCGCCTGCCGGCCGGCGTCCAGGTGCGCAGCCGCCTGTTCCCCAAGACGCGGTCCTGGTTCGCCCTCGACGCGCCGCTGGAGCTGTTGAGCCCTCTGTCGGTGATGCGCCTCGTCTACGGGCTGGGCCTGGTGTCGTGGCCGGCTTCGGCGCTCGCCCTGCGGACGCCGGGGTTGAGGACCGGGCCTGTGATCGCGGTCAGCGCGGCGACGGCGGCCGTCTGGGTCGTGCTGCTCCGGGTCGACAAGGTGAGCGCCCGCGGGGGTCAGCTGCTGGCGGTGCTCGCCCTCGTGGAGGTCTGGGTGCTGGTGTGGGGGGAGCACGGCTCCGGGCTCGGGTTCGCCTACATGACGTTCGTGGTCCCGGTAGGGGTGTTCGTCGCTCTCTTCCTCGGGGTTCGCGCCGTCGTCGGCTACCCGCTCCTCGCCGGCCTCGGGCTGTGGGCGGCGATGCTGGGCTCGGAGGGCGCCGGCCGGGCCGCCGCCGTCGCGGCCATCACCACTGTCACGACGGCGTCGGCACTGCTGACGGTCCTCCTCCTGACGCGCTCGGCCCGGCGCCAGAGCACGGTGGACGCGGACACCGGCCTGCCGAACGGCCCCGGCCTGGCCCGTCACCTGGCCAGCCACCGGGACCGCCCGGGGTTCGTCGTGGCGGCGGTGGTGCTCGAGGGCATCGGCGAGGCCCGTGAGGCTCTGGGGTACCGGGTCGGGACGGAGCTGCTCCGGCGGGCCGTGGAGGACCTCGGACAGGTCCTTCCAGCCGACGCCGTCATCGGCCGGGTGGACGGTGACGAGCTGGTTGTCACCGAGGCCCTGGAGGACGAGCCGCTGTCGGTCCGGCGGGAGCTGGACTCCAACGTCCCCCTGATGTGGTCGCCCGACGGCGCCTGGTCCCTCGCCCGGCGGCTGGCCCAGGCGATCAGTGCCGGCCACTACCTCGTGGACGGCGTCGAGGTGGCGCTGCGGGCCCACGTGGGTCTCGCCGTGGCGCCCCGCGATGGCACCGATGTCCCCGAGCTCGTGCGCCGGGCGTCCCTCAGCGCCCGCCGGGCCGCATCCAGTGGGCGGGTCATCGCGGTCTGGGACGGGGCCCACGGGGCGATGACGGCCGACGACCTGGCTCTCCTGTCCGACCTGCGCCTGGCCGGCGACAGGGGGGAGCTCTGGTTGGCCTACCAGCCGCAGATGACGCCCGACTCCGGGCAGACCGTCGCCGTGGAGGCCCTGCTGCGGTGGAGCAGCCCGATCCACGGCAACGTCCCGGCCGGACGCTTCATCCTGCTGGCCGAGCGGACCGGGCTCATCGACCGGTTGGGCGGATGGGTGCTCTCCGAGGCGCTCGATGCCCAGGTCCGCTGGCGCCGGGCGGGTATACACATGCCCGTGTCGGTCAACCTTTCTGCCAAGACCCTCACCGACCCCGAGCTGCCCGACCGCCTCCTCTCCGAGCTCATGGCCCGCGCCCTCCCCTCGACCAGCCTGACGGTGGAGGTGACCGAGACCGCAGCCGCCGACCTCCTGCAGGCAGTCAGGCTGCTCCGGCCCCTGCACGACCGGGGCGTCCGGGTGTCCATCGACGACTTCGGGACCGGCTACACCTCCCTCGCCGCCCTTCCCCACCTGCCGCTCGACGAGCTGAAGGTCGACCAGCGGTTCGTGATGCGCTCGTCGACCTCGATGGCCGACGAGGCCATCGTCCGCACCGTCATGGAGCTGGCCCACCGCCTCGGGCTCACTGCGGTGGCCGAGGGAGTCGAGGACGAGGAGACCCTGCGCCGGATGGCCAGCTTCGGGTTCGACCTCCTCCAGGGCCATCACATCTCGAGGCCGCTGTCCGAGGACGACCTCATGTCGTTCGTCGCCAGCCCCCTCCGGGGGCTCCACGGCGTATCCCCTCGGGCCGGCGGAGCCGACCTCCGCTCTCCCGGCCTCGCCTGAGCGGCGTAGGGCGCGCCGCCGGGGATCGTGACGTTCAACACGCTCCGCAGCGCCGACGGCACCGCCCTCTCCTACGACGACCAGGGCGACGGCCCCTCGGTGGTCCTCCTGCACGGCTACGCCGCCAACGCCTTCGTGAACTGGGTCCGGCCCGGGATCGCCGGCGCTCTGGCCGGCGCCGGCTACCGGGTGCTGGCGCTGGACCTGCGGGGCCACGGGCGCTCGGAGGCGCCCCACCAGGTGGACGCATACGCGCCCGGGCGACTCGTGGAGGACGCCGCTGGCCTGCTCGACCAGGCCGGCGTCCCGGGTGCGGTGGTGGGCGGGTACTCGCTGGGGGCACGCCTAGGCCTCCTGGTCGCAGCGGCCGATCCCCGGGTCCGGGCCCTCGTCCTCGGCGGGGTGGGGGAGGCGACGCTCACGGGCACGGACGCGGCCGCCGCCGAGGCCGTCGCCGCCGCCATGGAGGCGCGCCGGCTGGCCGACGTGGAGGACCGGACGGGTCGCGCCTTTCGCGCCTTCGCCGACGCCACCCACTCCGACCGCTCTGCCCTGGCCTGCCTCCAGCGGGCGTTGCCCTCGTGGCCGGCACCCACTCCTGGAGAGGTAGGCGTGCCATGCCTGGTGGTGGCGGGGTCCGAGGACACCCTGGCCGGGCGGCCCGAGCCGCTTGCCCAGCCGATGGAGGAGGGGAGGGCCGTCACCGTCCCAGGCAACCACATGAACGCGATGCTCGGTCCGGCCTTCGCCCGTGCCGTCCTGGACTTCCTCGGCGGGCTCCGGCCCTGGTGAGCCTCGCTCCCTCGCCTACACTGAGGTCGTGCCCCGACCCGCAATCCACTGGTGAGCCGGTGGACGAGCCGCTCCTCGGCATGGTCGGCCAGATCACGGTGCCGGTCGACGCGGATCGGCCAGGGGAGATCGTCCTGTTCGTCCGGGGGGGCTCCGAGGCCTTCACCGCCTACTCGGAGGGGCGCCAGCCGATCCCCAAGGGCACTCGTTGCATGGTGAGGGACCAGAGCTCTCCCCGCAGCGTCGTCGTCGCCCCCTGCGACTGGTAAGGAGAGCCCAGTGCTGTTCTGGAAGGTCCCAGCCCCCAACGAGGCCCTCGTGATCTCCGGGTCCAAGCACAAGGACCCCGGCGGCCCGCAGTTCAGGATCATCACAGGTCATGGCTGCTTCGTCGTCCCGGTCAAGCAGAAGGCCCGCTACATGTCGCTGGACCTGCGGGAGGCCAGCATCTCCGAGCCCTGCGTGACCAAGCAGGGCATCCCCCTGCTGGTCCAGGCGGTGGTGGTGTTCAAGGTGGGCGACGACGAGTCGTCCATCGCCAATGCCGCCCGCCGCTTCCTGGACCAGCAGGATCTCATGGAATCCCTGGCCGGGCGGGTCTTCTCCGGCCATCTCCGGTCGATCGTCGGTGGCCTGACAGTCGAGGAGATCATCCGGGAGCGGGATCGGCTGACCCAGGAGGTCAAGGCGTCGTCGGCTTCGGAGATGGAGAAGCTGGGGCTGGTGGTGGACAGCCTCCAGATCCAGGAGATAACCGACGAGACGGGCTACATCAAGAGCCTGGCTGCTCCCCACATCGCCGTCGTCCAGAAGGATGCCCGGGTCGCCCAGGCCCAGGCCGAGCAGGAGGCCACCGAGCGGGAGCAGGAGTCCGAGGCCCGCAAGGCCGAGTACGTCCGCCAGGCCAGGATCGCCCAGGCTGGCTACCAGGCCGAGGTGGACACGGCCCAGGCCGAGGCCAGCCAGGCCGGCCCCCTCGCCCAGGCGGCGGCGGAGCAGCGCACGATCGCCGAGCAGACGAAGCGCGCCGTCCTGGAGGCCGACCTTGCCGCCAAGCGGCTCGAGGGCACAGTGCGGCGGCCGGCCGACGCTGAGGCGTACAGGCAGCGGACCCTGGCCCAGGCCGAGGCGGACGCCATGCGCCTGCGGGCGGACAGCCTGAAGGAGGGCAACCAGCAGCTGCTCGCCTCCAACCGGGTCGTCGACCAGCTGCCCGATCTCGTGACGGCGGCCGCTTCGGGGCTGTCAGGATCCAACCTGACGGTACTGAACGGCGCCGATGGCATCAGCGAGATGCTGACGGGCCTGATCGGCCAGGGCATGGCCATCCTGGACGCCCTCCAGCGGGCGGCGCCCGGAAGGACGGCCCAGGCGGGCCGGCCCAGCTCCGGCACCGCCTCCGCCGGCCCCGGCACGGGCACCGATGGAGTGATGGCCCGGGTCGAGGAGACTGGAGCGTAGGCAGCCGGGCTCCCCGGATCGTGGATCTCACCAGACGAGGCTGCCCCCGGCCCGCTACCAGCGGGAGCGCCGCCCCGGCTGCCTCTTCTGGCGGCGGCTCCGCCACAGCCTGAGGAAGCGGCGGAGCAGGGTCTTCCAGGTGCCGGAGGCCATGGCCCACGGTAACCCCTGCCGGCGGGTGTCGCTGGTCCGCTTGCTGGGCAGGCCCACTCGCCGACGAGGTCATCGCACTTGGCGCCGGCCCGGCGCGCTAGGCTGACAGGTGAAGGGGAGTAGCTCCGCCTGCCAGCCGGTCGACATGCTGGCACCTACAGGTGCCCGGCCACTGGGTCCATCGTGTGAGATGGACGAGCGAGACCTTCGACCTGCCCGTCGGGCCGGGTCGAAGTGGCTCCCCGCCTTCCCCCCGGCTCCAGAGCCGGAGGGAGTGGGCGCTTGCCAGCACAGCCACGGTTGCCAGCACAGCCCCCCCACGTGGGAACGTCGGGAGGCCGGCGGTGAACCTGGCCCTGGCCGCCACGGTGTTCGGGGTGGTCTTCGTCGGCGAGCTGCCCGACAAGAGCCTGATCGCCTCGTTGGTCCTGTCCACCCGCCACCGGCCGTTCCCGGTGTGGCTGGGCGCGGCGGGGGCTTTCGTGGTCGAGGTCGCAGTGGCCGTGGTGGCCGGGGGCCTGTTCGCCCTGCTGCCCCACCGGCTGGTGGAGGCCGTCGTGGCTGTGCTGTTCGCCGCGGGAGGAGTCTTCGTGCTCCTCACCGCCCGCCGGGGGCCTCCCGCCGAGGGGCCGGCTCTCGCCGAGGCGGCGCCCCCGCGCCGAAGTGGGCGCCGCCCCGCCCCGCTGGGGCGGGTGGTGGCCACATCGTTCGGAGTGGTGTTCCTGGCCGAGTGGGGCGATATCACCCAGGTGGCGACGGCCAACTTCGCGGCCCAGTACGCCGACCCGCTGTCGGTGGCCGTGGGGGCGCTGGCAGCCCTGTGGGCCGTCTCCGGCCTGGCTCTGTCTGTCGGGGCGAAGGTCCTGGAACGGGTGCCCATCTACCGAGCCCAGCAGTGCATGGCCCTGATCCTGCTCGGCTTCGCCGCGTACTCGGCCGTCCGAGCCGCCACCGGTTGACGAGCGGCCCGGTCTCCGGGACCCGGCTACGGTCACCTCGTGGGTCAGCCCATGGCTGCGTACGACTACGACCTCCCGGAGACCGCCATCGCCCAGGAGCCGGCGGAGCCCCGCAGCTCGGCCCGCCTCCTCGTGGCCACCGACCCGGGTGGCACCCTGGACCACAGGAGGGTGGCGGACCTCCCCGACCTGCTGGGGCCTGGCGACCTGGTCGTGGTGAACGACACCAAGGTCCTCCCGGCCCGGCTCCATCTTCGCCGGCCTACCGGCGGGGCGGTCGAGGTCCTCCTCCTCACACCCCTCGCGCGGGGGACCGCCGCTGCGCCGGTGCGCTGGGAGGCCCTCGTTCGCCACTCCCGCAAGGTGCGCCCCGGCGACACCCTCTACGCCGGGGAGGCGGCCGCCCTGGAGGTCGGGGAGGACCTCGGCGAGGGCCGGCGGGTCGTCAACCTCCTGGATCCCTCCCTGCCCGAGGTCCACGGCAGCCTGCCCCTGCCGCCCTACCTCCACCGGCCCCTGGCCGACCCGTCGCGCTACCAGACCGTGTACGCCCATCGCCCGGGGTCGGTGGCGGCGCCGACGGCCGGGCTCCACCTCGACGCTCCTGTGCTGGACCGGCTCAGCCGGGCCGGGATCGGAGTGGTCGCGGTCGACCTCGCCGTCGGCCTGGACACGTTCCGCCCGGTGACGGCCGAGCGTCCCGAGGACCACGTGATCCACACCGAGGCCTACGACGTGCCCGCCTCGACGATGGAGGCCTGCCGCACGGCCCGCCGGGTGGTGGCGGTGGGCACGACCACGGTCAGGGCGCTCGAGACGGTGGAGGTGACCGGCCGCCTGGCCGGCCGGACGTCGCTCTACATCCACGGCCACCACGACTGGCGGGTGGTGGACGTGCTCCTCACGAACTTCCACCTTCCCCGGTCGTCCCTCCTGCTGATGGTGGAGGCGTTCTGCGGGGAGCGGTGGCGCCACCTGTACGGGGTCGCCCGCGACTCGGGCTACCGCTTCCTCTCGTTCGGCGACGCCATGCTGGTCGCCCGACGTTGAGCGCCGGCGACCCGCTGAGCGCCGGCGACCCGTTGAGCGCCGGCGACCCTTTGAGCGCCGGCGACCCGGCCGGCGGCCGGGGGGGGGCAGCGAGCGCCGACCTGCGTCTGGTGGTCGAGGCCACCGACGGCGGGGCTCGGGCCGGCCGGGTGGAGACGCCCAGGGGGAGCTTCGCCACGCCGTGCTTCATGCCGGTCGCCACCAGGGGCAGCGTGCGGGCCCTCTCCGGCGCTGATCTCGAGGACCTGGGCGCCCAGGTGGTCCTCTCGAACACCTATCACCTCATGCTCCGGCCCGGGGCGGACGTGGTGGCCGCCCTCGGGGGCATCCACGGCTTCGCCGCCTGGCCCGGCCACGTCCTCACCGACTCCGGGGGCTTCCAGGTCATGTCTCTCTCGGGCCAGGTGGAGGAGGAGGGGGTCCGGTTCAAGTCGGTCTACGACGGCAGCCTCCACCTGCTGACGCCCGAGGGGGCCGTCGCCGTCCAGGAGCAGCTCGGAGCGGACATCCAGATGGCCCTCGATGTATGCCCGCGCCTCCCGGCGCCGGCCGAGGTGGTGCAGGAGGCGGCCGATCGCACCCTGCGGTGGGCCGAGCGGGCCCGCCGGGCTCACCGGCGGGAGGGGCAGGCCCTGTTCGGGATCGTCCAAGGCGGGGTGGACGAGGGCCTGCGGGCCGGGAGCGCCCGGCGCACGGCCGAGCTGGGTTTCGCCGGCTACGGCATCGGCGGGCTGTCCGTGGGGGAGCGCCGGGACCAGATGCTGGCAGCGCTGGCTGCCGCCCTGGCGGAGCTGCCCCCGGACCGGCCGCGCTACCTGATGGGGGTCGGCGATCCGCTCGGCCTGGTGGAGGCCGTCGCCCTCGGCGTCGACCTGTTCGACTGCGTGGCGCCCACCCGTCTGGCCCGCCACGGCCGGGTGCTGACCGCCACGGGCCCGGTGTCCCTGCGCCGGGCCGCCCACCGGGCCGACCCGGCGCCGCCGGACCCAGCCTGTCCCTGCCCGGTGTGCGCCCGTTGGTCCCGGGCCTACCTCCGTCACCTCATGGCCGTGGGGGAGCCGACCGTCCTCCGCCTGCTCAGCCTCCACAACCTGGCCTGGACCCTCGGGCTGGTGGCCCGGGCCAGGGCGGCGGTGGCGGCCGGGCGGCTGGCCCGGCTCCGGGCCGAGGTGGCCGCGGTCTGGTCGTGAGCCCAGCGGCGCCCGGCCAATCGCCCCACCAGCCCCCCGGCCAACCGCCCCACCAGCCCCCCGGCCCGGGACGCCCGGCCGCGGGCCCCCGGACTTGCCCCGCACCGGCGCGGGCCTCCAGGTCGGCTAACGTCGATGGTCGCCCGCTCCGAGCGCGAAGGCCATCGACATGCACACGATCTTCCTGGTTCCGACCCTGCTCGTCGCCGCAGCAAAGAAGTCCAGCGGCTCCGGCAGCTTCATCATCTTCATCATCCCCCTCCTGATCATCGCGTACCTCCTCATCTTCAGGCCCCAGCGCAAGCGACAGCAGCGCCAACAGCAGGCGCAGAAGTCGGTGGAGGAGGGCGACACCGTCGTCACCATCGGGGGGATCGTCGGGCGGGTGGTCTCGATCGAGGGCGACCGCACCATCCTCGAGGTGGGTCCGGACCTGGAGCTGGAGTTCATCCGCCAGGCCATATCCCGCAAGATCGAGCCTGCAGTGGACACCGACGTCGAGGACGAGGGGACGGTCGGGGACGACGAGGAGTACGACGACGACGACGACGAGGAGGACCGCGGCTGGCACGGCTACCACCCCGAGGAGTCCGAGCAGGACGAGGACGGGAGCGGAGACGCCGTCGAAGAGGAGGACGAGGACGAGGAGGGCGAAGGCCGGGATGGTCGCCACCTCGAGAAGGCCGGGCACGACGGAGCCGCCCGAGGCAACGCCCCCCGAGTCGACGGGGCCGCGCCGGGCGGTGCCGGGCGCGACGGCCGGGTACGCAACGGCAAGGCGGGCCGGGGCGCCGACCTGGGTCGCATCTTCGGCGTGGCACCGGCATCCCCCGACCTGGAGAAGGCGCCGCCGCGGAAGGCGACACCAAGGGAGCGGCGCGCTGAGTGAGGGCACCCTCGAAGACCGTGCCCCGGTGAGCATGGCGGCGCGAGCGGTGGAGCCATGAGGGGCCGGCTGTGGGCCTGGGTGAGCGGGACGATCGCCGTCTCGATCGCCGTCTTCGTCGCCGTGGTGGCCCTGGGCTGGGCCCCCCTGCTCGGCCTGGACCTCCAGGGCGGGATCTCGGTCGTGTACAAGCCGGCCCACCCGGTGAAGCCAGACGTCATCACCCAGACCATCGCCATCATCCGCAACCGGGTCGACGCGTTCGGCGTGTCCCAGCCCAACATCAGCAGCGCCGGGGGCAACATCAGCGTCCAGCTCCCGGGCGTGAAGAACCGGGCCCAGGCCCTGGCCGTCATCGGCCAGACGGCCCAGCTGCGATTCCGGCCCGTCCTCTGCCCGCCCGCCTCGGCCTCCGGGCCGCTCCCGGCCTACTCACCGACCAAGCCCGTTCCCAAGGGCAAGTCCCCCCCCACCCTCCACGGGCCGCCCCCGGCCTGTCCGACCTCCTCCAGCACCAACGTCAACTTCGCCGACGTGCCCAGCACGCCGAGGAGCCTGGACACGCCGGGGGTAGAGGTCCTGCTCCCGCTCAAGTCGGTCAACGGGTCGGTCCCCGGCCGCTACATCCTCGGACCGTCTCAGGCGAGCGGCACGATCATCAAGACCGCCAACGCCGGCCTCAACACCCAGACCGGCCAGTGGCAGGTCAACTTCACCCTCACCGCCAAGGGCTCGCCCACCTTCGACAGCATCGCCACGGCCAACTACCAAAAGCAGGTCGCCATCGTCCTGGACGGCGTGGTCGAGTCGGCCCCGGTCATCCAGGCCAGGACTTTCGGCGGCAAGGGTCAGATCACCGGCAGCTTCACCGAGTCCCAGGCCAAGGACCTGGCCCTCGAGCTGCGCTACGGCGCCCTGCCCGTCCAACTCATCCAGCAGACGGTGCAGAGCGTCTCGCCCACCCTGGGGACGGCCTCGCTCAAGGCCGGCATCCTGGCCGCCATCGTGGGCCTTGCCCTGGTGTTCATCTACACCGTCCTCTACTACCGGGCGCTCGGGATCGTCGTGCTCCTCGGCCTGGTCACGACGGCGCTGCTGCTGTGGGCCATCATCTCCTACCTCGGCCACTCGCCGGCCGGCCTGACCCTCGACCTGGCCGGCATCACCGGCCTGATCGTGTCGGTGGGGGTCATCGTCGACTCCTACATAGTCTTCTTCGAGCGCCTGAAGGACGAGGTCAGATCGGGCAAGTCCGTGCGGTCCTCGGTGGACCGCGGCTTCACGGCCGCATTCCGCACCATCGTCGCCGCCGACCTGGTGTCGCTCATCGGGGCCGTGGTGCTCTACGTCTTTTCCACCGCCGACGTCAAGAACTTCGCCTTCTACCTCGGCCTGTCCACCCTCCTAGACCTGGTCACGGCCTGGACCTTCACCCGTCCCTTCGTGATCCTGCTCGGCCGGAGCCGCTTCTTCACCGAGGCCCGGTTCATCGGGGTGGCGAGGGGCCTCGCCACCCCGGCCGTCCGGGGCGACCGGGCCCTTCGCCGGGGTGAGGCACCGGCCGGTCAGGGGGCCGGGTGACCGCCACCGACGCCGTCGCCGCCGCGGTGGAGGAAGAGCGGCGCCACAGCATCTGGACCCGCCTGTACCGGGGGGAGACGTCCTTCGACTTCGTGGGGAAGTGGCGGCGGTGGTTCGCCATATCGGCCGTCGTCATCGTGGCCGGCATGGCCGCCCTCGGCGTCAAGGGCCTCAACTTCGGCATCGACTTCAAGGGCGGGACCTCCTGGGAGGTGTCGACCACAGCGGTCACCCCGTCCCAGGCTCGCACCGCCCTCGGGGCGGCGGGCACCAACGCCACCATCCAGACCCTGGGCAGCGGCACCAGCAGGACCCTGGACGTCCAGGCCCAGGTGACCGGCACTCCGGCCCAGCAGGCTGCCACCAAGCAGTCGGTGGCGGCCGCGCTGGCCCGGCTCGCCCACGTGAACCCCACAGCCGTGAGCGAGACGTCCGTGGGCCCGACCTGGGGCGGCGAGATCACGTCCAAGGCCATCCGGGCCCTGATCATCTTCTTCATCTGCATCGGCCTCTACATCACGTTCCGCTTCGAGTGGAAGATGGCCGCCGCCGCCCTGATCGCTGTCCTCCACGACCTCGTCGTGACCGTGGGCATCTACGCCCTGGTCGGGTTCCCGGTGACGCCGGCCACCGTCGTGGGCGTGCTCACCATCCTCGGGTACTCGCTCTACGACACGATCGTGGTCTTCGACCGTGTCAGGGAGAACGCCAAGGGCCTCGGCGCCACCGGCCGCCTCACGTACACCGACACGGTCAACCTGTCCATGAACCAGGTGCTGATGCGCTCGCTCAACACCTCGATCGCCGCCATCCTGCCGATCCTGTCCATCCTGCTCATCGGGGCCGAGCTGCTGGGGGCCACCACCCTCCAGGAGTTCGGACTGGCCCTGGTCATCGGCCTCACCAGCGGGGCCTACTCGTCGATCTTCATCGCCTCCCCGCTCCTCTCCTTGTTCAAGGAACGTGAGCCCCGCTACCGGGGCATCCGCCGCAAGCTGGAGGCCAGGGGCGAGGCGTCGTTGCTGCTGACTCCTGCGGCGGTGGCCGCCATGACCGGCGGCGGCAGCAGCCGCCCGGCTGCCCTGCGGGGCGGGGCCCTTCGAGCAGGTGCCGAGCGGGCCGGGGGG
>JBOGGR010000326.1:0-3394 GCA_050744025.1 Acidimicrobiales bacterium | reverse complement strand
CGGTGTCGAAGGGCACGTTGGCCTGCTGGGGGTTGATGAGGGTTCCCTGCTGGCGGGCGACCTCCACCTCGTGGGCGAATCGCTCGGCGTCGAGCTTGCGCCGGAACCCGCCCTTGGTCCGCTGGCGACCGGCGCCGTCGCGGTAACGGACCTCGTAGCCAACCGGCTTTGCCCTTGGCTCGCCCTTCGGGCGGTTGCGGTCATGGACAGGACGGATGTACGCCACCTCAGGCTCCTCAACGCCAAGAGTGACGCTGGGCACACCTGCTGCTCCAGGTTCGTACCCGGGTCCTCAATGACTACCTGGCCGACGACTTTCGTCGCTGGCACGCCGGCTTCACCCACGCCGACCCCGAGGGAAAAGAGCTGGCCGCGGCTGCGTAGCCCTCGAGTGAGAACCAGGCGGACCGGCTCACCGACTGGCGCTGTGGCTCAGTCGTTGTCCTCCTCGGTCCCGAACTCTACCGTCTCCTGGGCGCTGTTTCGTGAAGAGACATCACGGCATCACGGCCACATCCGGCCACGGACCCTCGAACTGGGATGTCCGGCACCCGCTCAGCCTGGCTGCTCAAATCTGGAAGAGCAGCGGGGTTGATCAGCGCGAAGCTGCGGGCGTGGCGACGTTCGACGAGCTGGTGACCGAGGCCGACGCTGCCCCCATCCGCGGCTGGGACTTCTCCTGGCTCGATGATCGTTCTCGGACCGCGCCGTTACCGTGGAGCTACAGGTACACCGTGGCCGACAGAGTGAGTGTCAGCCGTGTCATGCTGGACATGGGCACCGGCGGCGGGGAGTGGCTGTCGGGGCTGAAATCCCGTCCGCCGTTGACCGTCGCTACGGAAGCATGGCCGCCGAACGTCGGCATCGCCGCCACTCGGCTTGGAACCCTGGGCATCCCGGTCGTCCAGGTCGAGGCAGCCTCGGACAACACCTACAACCAGGGTGACCAAGGCCGCCTCCCCTTCCGAGACGCCACCATCGACCTCGTTGTCAACCGCCACGAGGCGTTCCCGGCCAGGGAGGTTAGCCGGATCCTTGCTCCTGGCGGCCACTTCGTGACCCAGCAGGTCGACTGGCACAACGACGACGACTTCTACCGGCTGTTGGGTCTCGATACGCCTAATCAGCCTGACAGCTGGCTCTCTGTCGCCCGCCACCAGCTGGAGCGTGCTGGCTTGGTCATCGAGGAGGCCAGAGCAGCAGAGGAGCGCCGAGCCTTCTACGACGTGGCTGCCGTCATCTACTACCTACGGATCATCGATTGGGCTGTGCCCGAGTTCAGTGTGCAGGCGTTCGAGGACCGCCTCCGAGCCGTCCAGGAGACCCCTGATGCCTGGCCGTTTGTCGCTCGGGGACCGCGCTTCATGCTCGTCGCCACGAAGCCGGCGTAGCTTCGTAGTTCAGCCGACTCGGTAGCGGAGCCTCCGTGTCGTCTGCCACATAGCGCCTTCAGGACCCTGCCGGTCAACGCTGAAGGTCACACCTCCACGAGGTGCCGATCTTGACGTCCGGGTGGTGTCTACCCCAACCCGACACGGCTGCGCAGCGTCCATGGTTTCGCGCTCTCCGACCCACATGACGGCCTCGTGTCAAGTCGCCTGGCCTGTTGCGTACCGGCGCAGCGTGCCCAGCGCGGCTTCGACCTCGGCCGGCACCTGGTCGGCTTCATCCTCGTCGAGTCGCTCGAGTATCCAAGCTCGGGCGAGCTGGGTCAGGCCGATGCCCTCGGCGTTGGCCCGGGCCCGCAGTCGGTCGATGTCGGCACCGCTCATCCGCACCGCTAACGCCGACAGCGGCGCGGGACCGACCCGAACCTTAAGTGGTGTCCCGGTGCCGAGGTACTCCTCGGCGTCAGCGGCGGTGGCATCAGCCTCGTAGGCCTCGGCCAGCGGCTGCTCGGCGGCCTCAGTTTCACCTTTAGTCATCGTGGCTTTCCTCCTCGTAGGCGCGGCGCTCCCGGTTGGTCATGGGCCGGGCAGTGACGCAGTAGCTGGACCCGGTGAGCGACGGTGGCTCGAGGATCACGACGAGCCCCCGACCCGTGGTGGTCATACCACGACCGACCAGCCGACCGCGGCGGTGGGTGTCGTCGGTCTCCCACCGGGTAGCCGGGTCGAAGACGATCGCCTCGACCGCGGCCGGAGTGACGTCATGGCGGGCGATGTGCTCGGTGTTGTTGGTATCCCACACAAGCTCCCTGACATCCACGCTCGTGATGGTATCACCGGCGTATGACGCTAATAGGGATCACGAAGAGCGGACCACCGACGCGGACCACCGACCAACTTCTGGCGGCACCTCCTACGCTTTTTCCCGCTCTCGTCTGGCCCTCTTGGCTCCTTCGACTCGGGGATGGGGAACGAAGGGACCGACCGGGACGTCGCCAATCCATCTCTCGTTGGGGCGACTGGCCTCATACTAACACTAACGGCCATAGGCAGGGGGGGTGGCTCCGAGGGCGGCCCGGGACAGGCCCGTTGTGCCAGGTGGGTCCGGATGGTCCGAGGCGCCATCTTCACCCCGTAGCGGCGGAAGATGATGTCGGCGATGTGGGCGGCCGAGCGAGCCGGCACCTCGGCTCGCGGCCTCGGCGAAGAGCTCAGGATGCCGGACAGGCGGAGGCTGGCGGCCTCGGCTATGAGGCTGAAGTGGTGCAAGGCGGTGCGGCGGGGACTGTGCAAGACCAGTGGGCGTTCCCACGCCCTCGTCCCCGACTTCTGCCTGGTCGGGCGCCTCGATGTCGCCGAGGTGGTGGGGACCGGGGTGGCTCGGGCCGTGGCCGGGGAGTCCATGGCCACGGTGGCATCCTTCAGGAGCTTGTTCGCGCCGGATGCGCAGATCGTCCGTCATCGTCCTGGCCGCAGGGGGCCGACTCGGCCTTCGGCAGTCGGTGCGGCGCGGACCTCCCCGTAGGCGGCGTCCATGCGCTCGGCGAGGGCCGTCCGCATCCTCGGCATGACGTGGCTGTAGCGGTCCAGGGTGATCTGGACGGATGCGTGACCCATCAGCTCAGCCATCTCCTTCGGATGGGCGCCCTGTTCCACGAGGAAGCTGGCGTAGGAATGGCGCAGATCGTGGAAACGAAGGGCATGGAGCCGCTCTGGCAGGGCAGCCCGAACGGCCGGCTTGAAGTACAGGCCGTAGAACGTGCCGTAGTTGAGCGGGCCGCCGTCTGCTGCGGCGAAGACGTAGGCGTCCCGGTCCAGCAGCCGGTCGCCCAGGTGGGCCCGGAGCCTGTCGATCAGGAACCGGGGCAAGATGACCATTCGGCGTCCCGCCTTGGTCTTGGGTCGGCCCTCGATCCGACAGCCCGGCACTACAGCGATCGAGCGCTCCACGCTCACTATCCCGGCCCGCAGGTCCAGGTCCCGCACCCGCAGGGCTGCGATCTCAC
>JBOGGR010000325.1:0-33536 GCA_050744025.1 Acidimicrobiales bacterium | reverse complement strand
TCCGCCTCGCTGCCGCCATGGCCTTCGGCCAAATGGGCGGCCGCGGGGCGACGATCGGCCTCGGCCGTAGGTCCCGCGCCCACCGGCTCGGCCCTCTCGGGCCGCGGCGCGAGGGTGGGCAGGCCGGCCGGCGGGCCGGGTGTCCGGCGGGCCATCCAGGCCCGCAGGCTGCCGGCCTCCACCAGGGGGGGCATGGCCCGCCCGGCCGCCCAGCCCCGGCCCGGGCCGGGGAGGCGGCTCAGCAGGCCCGCGGGAAGGCGCCCGGCCACGCTGGCGGCCCGGGCCGTGGCCCGGAACGCCGTACCGTGGGACCAGGACCTGGCCCATGCGTCCCACCCCCAACGGGCCGCGGGGTGGGCCCGCCGGCGGGCCGCCTCGTGGTCGGCGCGCAGGTCGACCAGCATGTCGGGCAGGGGGATCTCGACCGGACAGGCGTCCGCGCAGGCCCCGCACAGGGAGGACAGGAACGGCAGGTCGGAGCCGCCGTCCTCGTGGTCGCCGATGAGAGGGGTCAGCACCGCGCCGATCGGCCCGCCGTAGACCGACGCGTAGGCGTGCCCGCCGACGGTCCGGTACACGGGGCAGGACACCTGGCAGGCGCCGCAGCGGATGCAGGCCAGGACGTCCCTGTACCGGGTGCCCGCGATCCGGCTGCGCCCGTTGTCCAGGACGACCAGGTGGAGCTGCTCGGGGCCGTCCGCCTCACCGGGGCGCCGGGGCCCGGTGACGAGAGTCTGGTAGGCGGACAGCGGCCGGCGGGTGGCCGCCCAGGCCACCAGCGGGAGGAGCACGGCCAGGTCCTCGAACCGGGGGATCACCTTCTCCAGCGTCATCACGGCTACGTGGATCCGGGGCTGGGAGGTGACCATCCGGCCGTTGCCCTCGTTGGTGACGAGAGCCAGCGTGCCAGTGTCAGCGGCGGCGAAGTTCACGCCGCTGATCCCCATGTCGGCCCGGTGGAAGTCGGGGCGCAGGCGCCGGCGGGCGAAGGCGGCCAGGTCGTCGGCCTCCCTCCCCACTGGCTCGCCGGCGAGCTGGTCGAACAGGGCGGTGATGTCGCCCTGCGAGCGATGGACGGCCGGGGCGATGATGTGGCTCGGCCGCTCGTCGGCCAACTGCACGATGTACTCGCCGAGGTCGGTCTCGACGGCGGCTATACCCTCCGCCTCGAGCGCGTGGTCGAGGTGGATCTCCTCGGTGACCATGGACTTGGACTTGACGACGAGGTGGACGTCGTTGGCCCGGGCGAGGTCCAAGACGATGCGCACGGCGTCGGCGGGCGTGGAGGCCCGGTGCACGGCGCCGCCGTGGGCTTCGACCTGCTCGGTGAGGGCGCCGAGGTGAGCCTCGAGGTCGCCGAGCGTCTCCCGGCGGATGCGGGCGCCCTGCCTGCGCAGCTCGGCCCAGGGCGGCGTCCAGCCCGGGGCGACCCAGCGGCGGTTGAGCTTCACCAGGCGGTCGTGGGTGGCCGGCTGCCCGGGCTGGGCCAGGGCCTCGGCGGTGATGGTGGGGAGGGGTCGGGGCGGCCGCTCGACGCCCGGGGCGGCCCAGTCCGGGCGGGACACCACCACCCGGTGGCGGTCGCGGAGGGCTTCGGACCGGGGCTCCGGCGCGCCCTCCCCCCGGCGGGCCGCGGACCGGGCCTCGGTCACCGGCTGGCCCGGCCCTCGACCAGGGCGTCCCTGACCACCTCGGCCAGGTGCCGGGCCCTCTGGTCCAGCCCCCGGAAGTCGGCCCGGGCCTGGAGGTGGGCCAGGCAGCCGGGGTCGGCCGACACCAGCCAGGCAGCCCCGGTCCCGGCCGCCTGGGCCAGCTTGGCGTCCCCCATCGCCACCGACACGTCCGGGAACTTGGCGGCGAAGGTCCCCCCGAAGCCGCAGCAGGTGTCGGGGTCGTCCATCTCGACCAGCCTCAGGCCGGCGATCCGGGAGAGGACCTCGCGGGCGGAGCGACGTTCGCCCAGGCTGCGGGTCATGTGGCACGAGTCGTGGAGGGTCACGGTCGCCTCCAGGCGCAGCGGCAGGCCGGCGCCGAAGGCGGCCACGAGCTGGCTGAGCTCCCAGGTGCGTCCCGCCAGGTTCTGCGCCCGGGACCGCCAGGGGCCCTCCAGGATGCGGGGGAGCTGGTGGTGGACGTGGGCCACGCACGAGCCCGACGGGCTCACCACCGCCTCGTAGGGCTCGAAGGTCTCCACCCAGTGGCGGGCGAGCCGGCGGGCCCCGTCGGGATAGCCGGAGTTGAGGGCGGGCTGCCCGCAGCACGTCTGCCCGGCCGGGAGCTCTACCGTCATCCCCATGGCCTCGAGCACCTCGACCGTGGCCTGGGCCGGCCCGGGGGCGGCCAGGTCGGCGATGCAGGTGGCGAACAGCCCCACCACCGACGGGCGCGACGATGGCCGGCGATCGGGATGGGAGACGTCACTCATCTGCCGGGCCCGAGTCCCGTCGGCCGCCAGGCCCGGCCAGCGGCCCCGGCGCTCCCAGCTGCCACCCCCGCCGGCGGCCCTCCTGCTGATGCCTCCCGCAGGCCGCCCCTTCGCCGGCCTGCCTGCTGGCCCCCCTCGCTGGCGCCGCCCTCACCCCACCCGGGTCCCGCCGAGGGTCCCGTACCGGCGGGCCGTGCGCTCCTTCAGCCCGGCCGGGAACCGGCCGCTGGTGGCTACGTGCAGCTCCACCAGCTCCCGCTGGGCCTCGGCGTCGCCGGAAAGGGCGGCCAGGCTGCGCTCGGGCAGGACGTTGGCCACGGCCAGGATCGCTCCCGCCGCCCCGCTCGCCCCGGCGAGGAGCGTGAGCGCCGGGTGGCCCACCCACACGGAGCCCCGGAAGTGGCTCAGGGCCTGGAAGAGGCGGGTGGGGTCGCCGCTCGAGTCCTTGCAACCGGCTACGGGGAGGTCGTCCAGGGCCTCGACGGCCAGGCCTGGGGCGGAGGCGAGAGGGAAGTGGTAGGCGAGGACGGGGGTGGGGCCGGCCGCCTTGGCCACGACGTCGTAGTAGGGGCGGGGGTCGGCGCACCGGGGCGGGGACAGGGCCAGGACGGCGTCGGCCCCGTGGTCGCAGGCGGCGGCGGTCAGCACCGACGCCTGGCGGCCCGACGGGGCGCCGGTCCCTGCGATCAGCGGCACCGAAGAGCGGGAAGGAAGGGCAGCCCGGACGGCATCCAGCAGGTCGAGCCGCTCCTCGTGGTCCAAGGCGGCGGCCTCGCCCGTGGTGCCGGCCACCAGCACCGCCCCCATCCCGGCCTCGACCAGCCGTGCCGCGTGCTCGGCGGTCGCCTGTGCCGCCAGCTCGCCGTCGTCGGTGAACAGCGTCAGGAGCGCCACCCCGACCCCTTCGAAGATCGGCTGAGCACTCATCAGGACATCGACGCTACTGGCCGGGACCCGACCCGGGCAACGAGACCGGGGAGCTGTGGTCGTGGTCAGCACTGGGCCTGGTGACATTGGTCAGCGTGCCGTGCGTCCCGTCCAGGAGGACGAGCTGGTCGGCCAGACCAGGCCCGGTCAGGTCGTCATGGATGCTCACGACGGCCGGGACCCGGAGCGATCGGGCGACCTCGAAGAGGTGGGCAGCGGGGCTCCCCCCCAAGCTGACCAGGCCACCTGCCACCCATAGCAGCGGGGAGAACGTCGACAGCGGCAAGCTCACGACAAGGATCTCCCCCGCGCTCACGTCCTCGGGCCCGGTCGACGAGAAGCGGGCCAAGCCGGCGACCTGGCCTGGCGAGGACCCTTCTCCTTGTCGGGTAGCCCCAGAGGTCGCCACCGCGCTCTGTAGGAGGCGTTGCCAACGCAACGTCGGTCGAGGCGGCCGGCTCGGTCGGTGGTCGATGCCGCCGGCCAGGAGGCCGGGCACGTCGTCAGGGTCCAGTGCCCACAGCCTCGTCGATCCGGCCACGCCCCCGGCCTCGTGGAGGTAGACCTCGACCAGGCCGAGCAGGGAGAGAGCTTCGGCAGCCGCCCGAGGGTCTATCGGAGCCAGCCGGGCGAACGACTCGATCGCGACCGCCGACGCGCCTGCTGCCAGGGAGTCCAGCGCACGTGCCGAGAGCTGCATGGCCTGTCTCGGGCCTGCGGCCCAGGCAATTGCCGACAACCCGGCGACCTTCGAGGTGGCGAGGTCCCACGCTCGCACGGCATCGGCCCGGGTGGGACGCGCAGCCGGGAGATCGACATCCAGGTCGCCGATGGCCGGTCTCCACGGCAGGACGAGAGCCTCACCCAGCGGGCCGGCGAAGTCGGCGACGAGGTAGGCCATTCTCACGGCCAGATCGCTGACGTGCCGGGGGAACGACCTCACGGTTCCCGCGCGGTCGACCCGTGGAGCCGTGAGCGGCGGGGCCGGGCCCACCTGGAGGAGGGTGATCCCCTCGGGCGCCGCCGCCCACTCGATCATCGTGGGTCGATCCTCGGTGACCATGCGGCCCAGCGCCGCGACCTCGAGGAGAAGCGACCGGCCCATCGACCCGAGAGCCGGGCCGGCGGCAACGTCGTCATGGCCCACCGTTGCCGACTCGCCTCGGACATGCCCCGAGAGCAGGTGAGCGGGTGGACCTCGCACGGCGACCAGCGAGACCGAGCCGTCGACTCCGGTCCTGGCCACTCCCGACGCCACGGCCTCGACCAGGGGCTGCACGAGGGCGGCGGGGCAGGCGTCCCTGAGCTGGATGCCTGCTCTGGAGCAGCGCGCTGCCACCCGGGGGCTGAACGTGGAGGCCCAGCAAGCGAGCACAGCAGTGGGAAGCTCGTCCGGTCGCACTCCGACGAGGGAGGAGAAGGCACCGGCCCAGCTGGGATCGGCCTCGACGGTGGCCGAGGAACGCACCACCAGCCACTCACCCAGAGCTCGGCCCCTCCTCACGACATCGGGGATCCAGGCTGCGATCGCCGCGCTGGAGAGGACGAGCAGCTGAGCCGCGTGCAGGCCATCGGTCTCTGCGACGCCTGCCGCCTCCTCCACGAGCCAACGGCCGCCGATGGCCGGCACCACGAAGCCCGGGAGCACGGGAGCTCCCCGGTGTCGTGCCCGCGCCAGTCGAGCGGCCTTTGCTCCGACCACCGACTCCTGCCTGGCAGCGTCCTCGTCGAGGTCGAGGAGCACTGGGTGCGTCACCCTCGGGTGGCCAGCATCACTGGTCGGGGGGCTTCGGTGTCCCCCGGGGAGGCGAGCCGTCGAGCAGGAGATCCGTGAGCCGGCTCGCCAGGTCCGGGGTGATCGGCTCCTGGCTGATCAGCACCCGGTAGAAGACGGCACCGGCCCAGATATCCAGGAGCAGACCGATGTCGGCATCGGCCGGCAGGTCCCCGCGGGCGATGGCCCGCTCCAGGATGCGTCGGGAGGCATCGCGGCGGGGCCGGAGGAACCTGTCCTGGAAGGCGTGGAGGAGCTCCGGGTCGTGGACGAGGTCGGCGACCAGCGCGGGGATGACGACCCCCGCGATGGTGCCCGAGTAGTTGTCGACGGTGGACTGGATGCTGGCGCAGAGGTCCCCCCGGGACGTGCCCGTGTCCGGCTCGGGGCCGATCGCGAGGTGGGTGGCGATGGCCTCGCCGACGAGCGCTCCCTTGGAGGGCCACCGGCGATAGATCGTCGCCTTGCCGACTTCGGCTCGTGCCGCCACGCCCTCGATGGTGAGGTCGTGGTACCCGACGGAGGCGAGCAGGTCCCATGTCGCGATGATGATCGCTTGCTGGATCTCGGGGCGGCGCCGGACCCTGCTCGTGGGCTCAGGTGCTCGAAGCGCTTGCTGGCGGGTAGGAACCCTCGAGGGCATCTCCATGGTCGTCTCCCGCGGAAGGGGTGTGGGGACCTGACGAGACGATACGTACCGTCTTGACAGTCGGGCAAGCAGGGTCGATCATGCCTCTCGTCTGGCGTCCCCCCGGAAGCAGGTGCAGATGGACGAGTCGGAGGGCCAGCCCCCGGGTCTCGGCTCGCGCCGCGGCCGCGAGTCATCTGCCAGGGGTTCCGGGAAGGGCAGGGAAGGCGGCCTCGAGAGGGGTGGCGAGTGAGAGCCCTGGTGGTGGACGGGCCCGGCGCCGTGCGGATTGCCGACGTCCCGAGGCCCCGGGCGCACGGCTGGCCGGTGGTGAGCATCGAGGAAGCCGGGTTGTGCGGGACCGACCGGAAGATCGTGGACGGTGACATCCCTGTGCGCTACCCGCTCGTCCTCGGCCACGAGATGGTGGGCAGGGTCGTGGAGGCGGGTGGCCGGGGAAACGTGGCCGTGGGGACACGCGTGCTCGTGGATCCGGCCAGCTCCTGCGGCCGTTGCGGGCTCTGCCGCCGCTTCCTCGGTCACCTGTGCGGGCACGGCCAGCTCATGGGGCGGGACGTCGATGGTGGGCTCGCTGAGCTCGTGTCGGTCCCTGAGGAGCGCCTGTACCCGATCCCCGAGGACCTCTCGGCGGCCGGTGCCGGCATCCTCCAGGTCCTCGGGACCTGCGTCCACGCCCAGCGCAAGGTCGAGGTCTTTGCCAACGAGACGGCGGTGATCCTCGGGATGGGCGTGTCCGGCCTCCTGCACCTGCAGCTCCTCGCTGCCCGCGGCCTGCGGACGGTGATCGGGGTCACCCGCTCCCCCGAGAGGCAGACGGTGGCCAGGTCGCTCGGAGCCACGACTGTCGTGAGCCCTGTGGATGCCGCGGGGGCGGTGGCGGAGGCCACTGCCGGCTCG
Source organism: Acidimicrobiales bacterium (assembly GCA_050744025.1). Classification (GTDB taxonomy): domain Bacteria; phylum Actinomycetota; class Acidimicrobiia; order Acidimicrobiales; family JAJPHD01; genus JBOGGR01. The sequence goes on along the minus strand of JBOGGR010000325.1, from coordinate 26,864 downwards.
GGCGCCGACCTTGTGATCGAGGCGGCGGGGACCGAGGGGACTCTGGGCCAGGCGCTCAGCCTGGCCAGGCCGGGCGGCACGGTCCTCGCCTTCGGTGTGGTGACGGCGGGAGGCGTGGGCCTTCCCTACTACGACCTCTATTTCAGGGAGTTGCGGGTACTGAGCTCGCGGTCTGCCCAGGCACAGGACTACCTGGACGGGATCGCGCTGGTGACCTCCGGGGTGGTCGCCGCAGAGGAGGTCGTCACGCACCGCCTCCCCCTCAGCGAGGCGCCCGCCGCCCTTGCCGTCGCCGGACGGGCTCCCGGTCAGCTGAAGGTGTCCGTTCACATGGGGATGGCTGAAGGGAGCGCGTGATGGCGTCATTCGGAATGGTCGGGACCGATTGGCAGGAGAGGATCAACTGGCAGAGGATGCGCGGCTATCGCCTTCAGCGGGCCCGTGAGGCGATGCGACGCCATGAGCTGGGGGCTCTGCTGCTCATGTACGACGAGAACGTCCGCTACGTGACGTCCACCCTCACGCCTGGCTGGAACCGTCTGAAGCCGGGGCTGCGCTACGCCGTCCTGGTGGAGGGGCGAGAGCCCATCCTCTACGAGCAGGGCGACATCGGGGTCCAGGTTCGTCGCCACTCTCCTTGGTTGGCGCCCGAGAACGTTCGTCACTCGTTCTCGTGGATCAAGGGAGCGGCAGGACCGGCATCGGAGATGCAGGCCGGCAAGTTCACCAACGCCCTCCTGCAGGACTTGGAGGACGCGGGAGTCAAGGACCAGCCGATAGGCGTGGACTTCATCGACATCAACATGATCCGGGCTTTCGACCGAGCCGACCTCCACTGGACGGATGGTATGACCCCCATGGTCGAGGCCCGCTCCGTGAAGAATGTCGACGAGCAGGAGAGCATGCGGATCGTGGGTGCAATCGGCGACGCGCTCCACTACGAGCTCTCGAAGTTCCTCAGGCCGGGCCTGACGGAGAACCAGGTGGCAGCCTTCGGCATGAAGTACCTCTACGACATCCCGGGGATGGAGGACGTCGAGGACGTGATCGTCTCCTCGGGCCCGAACGCGTGGCCGAACTGGCGGAACTTCTCCGACCGGATCATCCGGCCCGGGGAGCTCGTGATCATCGACCTCGCCGCTCTGACCTGGAACGGGTTCAAGTCCTGCTATTACCGGACCTTCTGTGTCGGGGGCAGGCCGACTGACGAGCAGCGCCGGTACTACGATCTGGCGCTGAAATGGCTGTACGACTCCATTGGTGCCGTCAGGGCCGGGGCGACGACAGGCGAGATCGCTGAGCGCTGGCCGTCTGCCCGGGAGACATGGGGCTACCAGGACGAGGACGAGGCTGCCGCCAATCTGTGGGGCCATGGGCTGGGGCTGGCCCAGTACGACATGCCGGTGATATCGCGGATCTGGTCCCTCCAGTACCCGCAGGAGATCGAGCCGGGGATGGTGTTCGCACTGGAGACCCAGCACGGGAAGGTCCATGAGTTCGGTGTGAGGATCGAGGAGATGCTGATCGTCCACGAGGACCGGACCGAGCTGATCTCGACGTTCCCGGTCCAGGAGATCACCTTGGCGGGATAGCGGAGGGAGTGGGATGAGCCCGAGCTGGGAGGAGCCTGGACGCGAGGGCGCCGATGTCGAAGGGGAGTTGCGGGACGACATGCTGATCGAGTGGGACGTCCCCATCGAGATGGACGACGGGGTGGTGCTGAGGGCGGACGTGTTCCGGCCCGCCGATGTGGCGGGCTGCCCCGTGCTCCTTTCCCACGGGCCCTACGGCAAGGGCTTGGCGTTCCAGGATGGCTACCCCGAGCAATGGGGGATCCTGCTCGGAGAGCACCCTGAGGTCGGAGCCCGGTCGAGTGGCAGGTATCAGGGTTGGGAGGTGGCGGACCCAGAGACCTGGGTCCCCGAGGGCTACGCATGCGTCAGGGTCGACTCGAGGGGGGCCGGCCGCTCTCCGGGCTTCCTGGACCCATTCTCGGCGCGGGAGACGCAGGACTTCTATCTCTGCATCGAGTGGGCCGGGACGCGCTCGTGGAGCAACGGCCGCGTCGGACTGCTCGGGATCTCGTACTACGCGATCAATCAGTGGCTGGTGGCGGCGCGGCAGCCTCCCCACCTGGCGGCCATCTGTCCCTGGGAGGGGGCGGCCGACTGGTACCGGGACATGACCCATCACGGCGGGATCCTCTGCACGTTCTGGGAGAACTGGTATCGCAGGCAGGTCATGACGGTGCAGCACGGGCTCGGGCGGCGTGGAGAGACCAGCCGGGCGACGGGACAGCTCGTCAGTGGGCCGGAGACGATCTCCGAGAGAGGGTTGGAGGAGAGCAGGGCCGCCCTTGGCGAGGATGTCCGGGCGCATCGTCTGGATGGCACATATCATCGGGAGCGGTCGGCCGAGTGGGAGAAGGTGATGGTCCCGTTGCTGTCGGCTGCGAACTGGGGCGGGCAGGGTCTTCATGCGCGGGGGAACTTCGAGGGCTTTGTAAGGGCAGCCTCTCAGGAGAAGTGGCTGGAGGTGCACGGGCTGGAGCACTGGACCGAGTTCTACACGACCTACGGGCTGTCTCTCCAGAGGCGGTTCTTCGACCATTTCCTGAAGGGGGAGGACAACGGTTGGGGGGACCAGCCGCCAGTGCAGCTCCAGGTGCGCACGATGGACGGGTTCGTGGAGCGGGCAGAGAGGGAGTGGCCCATCCGCCGCACGCGGTGGATGCGCCTCTACCTCGACCCCGGACGCCTGTCTCTGCGCACCGCGCCCCTGGGCGAGGAGGCATCGGTGTCGTATCGTGCGCTGGGCGAGGGGGTGACGTTCTGGGGCGCGCCCCTGGAGGAGGAGACAGAGGTCACCGGGCCGCTGGCCGCGAGGCTGTTCGTGTCCGGGCAGGACACGGACGTGGATCTGTTCCTCGTGGTGAGGGTGTTCGATCCGCAGGGCGAGGAGGTGGTGTTCCAAGGGGCCCTGGACCCCCACACCCCCGTAGCGCAGGGGTGGCTGCGGGCATCTCAGCGCAGGCTCGACCAGGACCTGAGCACGGCGTGGCGGCCGTACCATCGCCATGACCGGATCGAGTCGCTGGTGCCCGGGGAGACCTACCAGCTGGAGGTTGAGATCTGGCCTACCTCCATCGTGATGCCGGCTGGCTACCGGCTTGCCCTCTCCGTGAGGGGCCGGGACTACGAGCACGCGGGAGCCGGGACGGGCCTGGCCACGTTCGCGAACGTGATGAGGGGGTGTGGCCCGTTCCTCCACGACGATCCCGAGGACCGCAGCCCGCCGGCGGTGGGCGGCGAGGTGACCCTTCACTCAGGCGGCGGGCGGGACGCGTACCTCCTCCTCCCGGTCGTCCCCTGACCCCACGGCGCCCGGGCTAGCGAGACGATACGTACCGTCTTGATAGCGACCGGCGCGCTCCGTAGGATGGCCGCTGGCGGCTGTCCCGGGAGGGGAGGTGGTCGATGGAGGGGGAGAGCGGGCGGTGCCTCTCAGGCGGGGCCGGCCACGGACAGGACCAACCGGCCCACGGCCTGCCCGTCCTCGAGCCGGCGCAGGGCGTCGTTGGCCCGCTCCAACGGGTAGACGCCACCCACGACGGGTGTGACGAGGCCTCGGGCGACCAGGCGGAGGGCCTGGTCCATGTCAGCGTGTGTCGCGTACCGGGAGCCGAGGAAGCTGTTCTCCCAGAGGATGAACTGGTCGCTGAGGAGCGGGATCATGTCCCCGACGCGATAGCCCACACCGACGATCCTGGTCCCCGGGCGGCCCACCTGGCGGCATCGCTCGACGAGGGAGGGGTCGCCGGTGGTCTCGATCAGCACGTCGGCGCCCTCACCGTCGGTGAGATCGGCGACGGCCCGGTCGAGCTCGGCGGCCAACGCCAGGTCGGTGAGCCCGACCCCACGGGCTGCCGCCAGCTTGTCCAGCGCGAGGTCGATGCCGAGGACCTGCGCCCCGGCCGCCTTCGCGACCTGAGCGGCGTGGATCCCGACGCCGCCGAGCCCGAGGACGACCACTCGCTCGCCCGGGCGCACTCCGGCTCGCACCACGACAGCCCTGTAGGCAGTCCCGATGGCGCACGTGAGCGGGCAGGCGTTCGTCGGGCTGACGCCGTCGGGAACCGCCAAGAGGTGCTCGACGGGCACGACGAGGTACTCCTGGAACCCCCCGGGGTCCGTGAAGCCCACCCATCCCCGGGGCTGGCGACAGAGGTTGTCGTGGCCGCTTCGGCACGCCGGGCACTGCCGGCAGCCCCAGCTGTGGAACACCACGACGTGGTCCCCGGCACGATGGCGACTGCCCTCGCCGTTCGCCTCGACGATCCTCCCGGAGATCTCGTGGCCGGGGACGTGCGGGAGGCGCAGGTCGCCCGAGAACGGCATCCTGCCCCGGATGGTCTTCACATCCGTGAAGCACATCCCGCACGCGAGCACCTCGACGAGGGCGGAGCCAGGAGGCGGCTCGGGGCGAGGCAGCTCCAGGAGCTCCAGCGGCCGGTCGTACCCCACGATCGCCATCGCCCGCACCAGGCAGGGATATCACCGGCCAGGGGAGCAGTCCAGCTCAGGGGCCGGCTGATGGCCCCACAGACAGGAGAAGGAGGTGGGAGACGGTGCCGGACGCGCATATTGACGCGGCGATGAGGAACTGGGCGCCGCGGTTCACGGCTCAGGGGGTCGATCCGAACGACTTCGCTCGGGTGACCGCTGGCCTGGAGCGCTGGAACCAATGGCTGGACGCCTGGTGCGGGAACGGCGACATGCACGCCGAGCTGGCCCGTGAGGCGGAGGAGCAGGGGCGGGCTCTGACGGCCGGCGAGGCCTGGGTAAGAGCGGCCCTCAGCTATCACTTCGCCAAGTTCGTGTGGATGCTCGACATGGAGCGTCACCGGGCCGCCGCGGACCTGTCCGTCAGGGCGCTGAGGGAGGCCCATCGCCTGCTCGACCCGAGATCGGAGCGGATCGAGGTCCCGTTCGAGGGGGGCCTCATGGTCGGGAACCTCCGCCGGCCGGAGGGGACGGGGCGACCTCCGCTCGTGCTGCTGCTGCCCGGGCTCGATTCGACGAAGGAGGAGTTCTTCGACTGGGAGAACGTGTTCCTTCGAAGGGGCCTGGCCACCTTGTCGCTGGACGGCCCTGGTCAGGGCGAGACAGGGTACTTCGCTCCACTGAGGCCGGATTACGAGGTGGCGCCGAGAGCCGTCCTCGACCACCTCGGAGGTCGACAGGACCTCGACCTGGAGGCGGTCGGGATCGTGGGGGTGAGCCTGGGGGGCTACTACGCGCCTCGTACCGCGGCCTTCGAGCCGAGGGTCAAGGCGGTCTGCAGCATCGGCGGACCTCACACGTTCGGGGCCTTCTTCCCGGATCGCCCCGAGATCTCCAAGGCCGCCTTCATGCACGGCTCGTGGACGTCGAGCGTGGAGGAGGCACAGCGCGTTGCCGATCGGCTGACCCTCGCGGGAGTCCTCGAGCGGGTCACCCAGCCGTTCCTCGTCATCTTCGGCAAGCAGGACCGGCTCGTCCCCTTCGAGCAGGCCGAGCGGGTCGCCAGCGAGGCTGTGAACGCCACGCTGGTCATGTACCCCGAGGGCAACCACGTCTGCAACAACATCCCGTACAAGTACCGGCCTCTGGCCGGCGACTGGATGCAGGAGCAGCTCCGGTCGGTCCAGGGGGCGGCCACGGTCGGGCGAGCCGGGGCCTGACTCGGCCGCCATGCCCCCCACGGCCGACGAGCAGCTGGAGGCGATGTACCGGCGCTTCACGTGGCGCATCACGTCCAATTACGTTCCCTCGTGGGAATGGGAGCAGATCAAGAAGGAGATAGAGGGGTACGCGAGCTGGTGTCGCACATGGAGCCGCTGGGCCGAGGCCCACCGGCGGCGGGGAGACGAGGCGTGGGCGGCCGGCAGCACGCAGACCGCCGGGGAGGCCTACCTGCGAGCCGCGCTCTACTACCACTGGGCCAGCTTCCTCTTCGTCCATGACTCGGGCCAGTTCCGTGCTGCTCTGGAGGAGATGGCGAAGTGCTGGGCCATGGCCGCCCCCTGTGTCGAACCGCCGATGGAGATCATCGACGTCTCGTTCGAGGGTGCCACCCTGCCCGGCTACCTGCGGGTCCCGAGGGGCGGCTCCCGGCCGCCGCTCGTGCTCCTCCTGCCGGGCGCCGACTCCACCAAGGAGGAGCTGTACGACCTGGGGGAGCACATCGTCCGGCGGGGCCTCGCGGTCGCCGCCTTCGACGGGCCGGGTCACGGCCTGGTGAGCTTCGACCTGAAGCTGCGGCCGGACTACGAGGTCCCGATCGCCGCCATGCTCGACCGTCTGGTCGCCCGGGAGGACATCGACGCGCAGCGGGTGGCGGTCGGGGGGATCTCGTACGGGGGCCTCTTCGCCTGCCGGGCCGCCGCTCACGACGATCGGGTCAAGGCTGTGCTGTCCATGAGCAGCTGGTACACGCCGGCAGGCCGGTACGCGACGATGGACACCCTGTCCCGCACGGGCCTGCGCCAGTACATGGGGGAGGACCCGGCCGCCGTCCAGGATGCCATGACGCTGGCCGGCGTGGCCGACAGGATCACCGTCCCCCTGCTCCAGGTGTACGGCGGCCAGGACCCGGCCTCGCCCCCGTCGCACGCGGAGCGGGTGGCCGCCGAGGTGAATGGGCCTGCGACGACGGTCGTCTTCGAGGAGGGGGTGCACGTCTGCAACAACGTCTGGTACAAGGCGCGCCCCCTCGTCGCGGACTGGCTGGCCGAGCAGCTGGGAGCGACCCCGCGACGCGGAGGGGCATGAGGGTGGCGGGGGGAGGGGCGCACCTGGCGGGGGACGGCCAGCCCCTCCCCGTGGATGAGCAGGAGGTGCTCTCCCGGATGGGCTACCCGTGCTTCTCCGAGGCCGAGATGGCTCACCGCCACCAGCGGCTTGCCGCCGTGCTGGAGGACAACGACGTCCGGCAGGTGCTCCTGTACGGGGCTGACCGCTCGGGATCGGCCGTGCAATGGCTCACCGGTTGGCCGGTGACGAGAGAGGCGGTGCTCGTCTGGGCGCCGGGGCGGCCCGAGGTGCTGGTGGTCCAGTTCTACAACCACGTCCCCAACGCCCGGCGCCTCGCTCCCGGGGTGGAGGTCAGATGGGGGGGCCCGTCGACCATCGACGTGGTGCTCGACGCCTTGGCTGCCAACGAGGCCAGGCCCTCCCGGGTCGGAGTGGTCGGGCCCTTCCCGGCCCGCCTCCTCGGGCCGCTGGCGGCAGGCGTCGAGGACGTCGTCTTCCTCGACCAGGCTTACGCCGGCCTGCGGTTGACGAAGTCCGAGGAGGAGGTCGCCTGGATCCGCCGGGGCGCATCGCTCACCGACCGGGCAGTTGGTGCCCTCGCGGCGGAAGGTAGGGCCGGGCGCACCGAGGCGGAGCTCGGTGCTGTGATCGAGGGCGCCTACCTGGGCACGGGGGCGGTCAACCACATCCACTACCTCGGCGTCACGTCGATGCACGACCCGGAGGTCTGCGTGCCCGCCCAGTGGCCCTCTACCCGGCGGCTGCGGCCCGGGGACGTGCTCACCTGCGAGGTGAGCGCCAGCTACTGGGGCTACCCCGGCCAGCTCCTCCGCACCTTCACCGTCGAGAGCGAGCCCACCGGCCTCTACCGCGAGCTCCACGAGGTGGCCGAGGCCGCCTACGACGCCATGGTCGCCAGGCTGCGCCCGGGGGGGACGGCCGCCGACCTGGCCGAGGCAGCCGGGCTGATCGAGGACGCCGGGTACACGTCCTGGGACGACCTGGTGCACGGCTTCGTGGGGGCCTACCTGCCCCCCCACATCTCGGGCCCTGGCCGCCCTACGGGAAAGGTACGGCCTGGGCGGCCGGGAGGGCCCGACTTCACCTTCGCGCCTGGGATGACCGCCGTGGTGCAACCGAATGTCGTCACCAGGGACAGCAGGGCCGGGGTGCAGACGGGTGAGCTCCTCCTCGTCACGGAGACGGGATGCACCTCGTTGCACCGGTTCGCGCGTGGCATGGGAAGGCTGGGTTGACCCGTCGGATACCCGTGGTGATCCCGTGCGGGGGACCCTTGACAGTTGGGCAGGTGCTGGGCAGACTGGGTCGCGTTCCCGGCTGCAACCGGTTGTAGCCCCCGAGCTACCGAGGAGAGCCACCTCGTGACCACGACACCGGCGAGACGAGACGTCGGCTCCCAAACGCTCGGCTGGCTCGGTGTCGGCCGCATGGGGTCCGAGATGGTGCGGCGGCTGTTGCGGGCCGGGTGTGACGTCGCCGTGTACAACCGGACGAGGGAGAAGGCGGAGCCGCTGGCGCAGCTGGGGGCGAAGGTCGTAGACGCGGTGGTGGACCTGGCCGAGCGAGAGGTCGTCTTCATCACCGTCGGGTCGTCGGACGACTTCCTGGAGGTCGTCCTCGGCGACGGGGGCCTCCTCTCGGGGGACGCGGTCCCCGACGTGGTGGTCGACTGCTCGACCATCTCCGAGGAGGCCTCGGCTCTGGCGCGCCGGGAAGCAGCGGGGCGGGGCGTGGCCCTGCTGGCTGCACCGGTGAGCGGGAACCCGAAGGTGGCCCGGGCCGGGAAGCTGACGATGGCTGTCTCCGGGCCCCGTGACGTGTTCGACCGGGTGGCCGGCTTCCTCGACCTGCTCGGCTCGGGCGCGACCTACGTGGGCGAGGACGACGTCGCCCGCATGGTGAAGATCTGTCACAACCTGTTCCTCGGGGTGGTGACCCAGTCCCTCGTCGAGGTCACCGTTCTGGCGGAGAAGCGGGGGATCAGCCGGCACGCCTTCTTGGGCTACCTCAACAAGAGCGTGATGGGGTCGCTCTTCACGACGTACAAGACGCCGGCGCTCGTGAACCTGGACTTCCAGGCCATGTTCACGACGGCCCTGCTGCGCAAGGACTTCGACCTGGGCCTGGCCGCGGCGCGCCAGCTCGACGTGCCCCTCCCGGTTGCCGCGCTCGTCCGGGAGCTCATCCAGGGCCTGGTCGGATACGGCTACGGCGACAGTGATTTCGCCGCCCTCCTCGCGCTCGAGGCCCGTGCCGCCGACCTGGCCCTGGCGAGCGAGGACGCTGAGGTATCCGACGGTCTGTCGCCCGACTGAGGTCGGGCCGGACCGGGACAACAGAGAGAAGAGGCACGATCACATGATCAGGGCCATCATCGACGGGATCCTGAGCGGTGGGGTCTATGCCCTCATGGCCGCCGGGCTCACGCTCATCTTCGGGGTCATGGACATCGTCAACTTCGCTCAGGGCGTCCTCGTGGTCCTGGGGTCGTACCTGAGCTACGTGCTCGAGATGCGGCTGGGGATCGGGCTCTTCCTGGGCCTCTTCATCACCATCCCTGCGCTGTTCCTGCTCGGGGTCGGCCTCGAGTGGGCCTTCATGCGCCGGCTCCAGGAGCGCGAGCGCACGGCGATGTCCGTGCTCGTGACCTACGGAGCCGCCATCATCATCCAGGGCGTCCTCATCCTCATCTTCGGCTCGAACTTCCTCCAGCTGCACGCTTCGTATGTCAACCAGTCCTTCGACGTGGGGGGGATCTACCTCCCCCAGATCTATGTGTACGGCTTCCTCCTGGCCGTGGGGCTGCTTGCGGCGCTGTACGCGGTCCTCTACCGGTCCAAGTTCGGGGCGAGCGTCCGGGCCTCGCTGCAGGACCGGGCGGCGGCCCGCCTGGTGGGGATCAACGTGCAGCGAGTGTCGACGATCACGTTCGGGATCGGGGTCTGCGTGACCGCCGCCGGAGGCATGGTCTTCGGTGCGACCAACGCCTTCGACGCCAACAGTGGCTACGACCTGATCTCCAGGCTCTTCGCCATCGTCATCCTGGGCGGCTTGGGGAGCATCGGCGGGGCGCTCGGGGCCGCCGTGTTCATGACGGTGATCGAGGCTATCGTGGCCACGGTCTGGGCACCCATCTGGGGGGCCATGACCTTCTACCTGGCCATGGTGCTGGTTCTCGCCATCAAGCCCGAGGGGATCTTCGGGCGGAGGGCGGCCAGGGCCCAATGACGTCGCCGAGCGCTCGATGGCTCTAGGCGCGCCCGCTCACGAGGTGGCGGGTCCCGGCCAGCCCGGCCGGGCCCTGGCGCCCGGGCTGGGCCAGGCTCGGCGAGCGAGTCGCGCCTGGCGAGTGGCCGGGGTATCGGTCGCCCTCCTCGTCGCGGTCGCCTTCCCATTCCTGGCGACGAACCCCACGACTGCCTCGATCGGCGTCTTCACGCTGATGTTCATGGCGTCGGCCACGGCCTGGAACGCGTTCGGGGGCTACACCGGGTACATCCCCCTCGGGCACGCCGTGTTCTTCGGGTGTGGTGCGTACACGCTGGCACTGGTCGCTCAGGGCCTGCACATGAAGGGCGGGTACGCGGTCTTCGCCCTCCTGCCCCTGGGGGCCATCGTGGCAGCGGCCGCGGCGGTGCCGGTCGGCTGGGTCGCGCTGCGCACCCGCAGGCACACCTTCATCGTCATCACTATCGCCATCTTCTTCATCTTCCAGCTACTGGCGTACAACCTCGGGTTCACCAAGGGTTCGGACGGCATGCAGACGCCCACGCCACCATGGCGGGCAGCCACGTTCAACGAACCCTTCTACTACGTGGCGCTCGCCATCCTGGTCTTCGCCGTGCTGGTGTCGTGGGCCATCAGGCGCTCACGCTTCGGGCTGCAGCTCCTGGCCATACGGGACGACGAGGACCGAGCCCTGAGCCTGGGTGTCCGGGTCGGACCGGTCAAGCTCTCGGCCTTCGTGATCTCCGCCGTGCCGATCGGCATGGTCGGTGCGCTGTACGCATACTTCATCGGCCAGATCTACCCGCAGTTCGCCTTCGACCCCACCTTCGACCTCGCGCTGGCCCTGATGGTGTTCCTCGGCGGGGTGGCCACGGTGTCCGGGCCGCTCCTCGGGGCGTTGATCCTGGAGCCCACCCAGCAGTACTTCACCTTCGGCTTCCCGAGCGGCGGGCTCTACCTCATCCTCTACGGGATCCTCTTCCTGGTCGTGATCCTGTTCCTTCCTCGCGGGATCATACCTACCGTTCGGGATCGCCTGACCTCCCTGAGGGTCCGCCGGCACCAGAGAGCTACGGCCGTGGCGGCCACCGGCGTCGGGGACGGAGTGGGCAGGGAGACGGCCGGGGCGCTCCCCCACGCGGAGCAGCGGGCGGCATCCCTGGGCGGGGGCGAGGCCAGGTGAGCACCCTGCTGACGGCCGAGGGAGTCTCCAAGGCGTTCGGAGGTGTCCAGGCCCTCTCGGAGTGCTCCGTCGAGGTGCCGGAGGGCTCGATCTCCGGGCTGATCGGGCCGAACGGCTCGGGCAAGACGACGCTGTTCAACGTGATGACCGGGTACGAGCGCGTGCCCCAGGGGGAGGTGCGGCTCCAGGGCCGCCGGATCACGAATGCCTCGCCCGACAGGATCTTCGGCATGGGGATAGGCAGGACGTTCCAGCTCACCAGGATCTTCTCCAGGCTCACAGTGATGGAGAACATGCTTGTCGCCACACAACGCCACGGAGGGATCCGCAGCCTCATGGCCCGGGCCGGCTCGGCCGCGGAGCAGCGACGGGCGTGGGACCTGCTCGAGTTCGTGGGCATCACCCACCTGGCCGCGGAGCCCGCAGGCAATCTGTCCTACGGGCAGCGCAAGCTCCTGGAGCTGGCGTACGTGCTGATCGCCGACCCGGTCGTCATCCTCTTGGACGAGCCGGCCGGAGGCGTGAACCCGTCGCTCGTCAACCACCTCGCCCAGCGCATCCGGGAGCTCAACAAGGAGGGCAAGACGTTCCTGGTCGTCGAGCACAACATGGAGCTGGTCATGACCCTTTGCGACCGCGTCACCGTCATGAACCAGGGGACGGCGATCCTCTCCGGGCCGCCAGAGATGGTGAGGTCCGACCGACGGGTCCTCGATGCCTACCTGGGGGTCGATGTCGACGACGAGGACCTGGAGGCTTCCGGGTGAGGCCTTCCGCAGCGCCGGACGAGCCGGGGGCCGGCGGGCCGTGGGCCGTGGGCGGCGCTCCGGAGGCGGGCCCGGCGCGGCCGGCTGGTGCGGGGGGCGACCCGATCCTGGTCGTGGACGGCGTGGTGGCCGGGTACGGCGGGGGGGACGTGCTGCACGGGGTGTCCTGCACCGTGCCCAAGACAGGCATCACCTGCGTCGTCGGCCCCAACGGCGCCGGCAAGTCGACGCTGCTCGCGGCCATCAGCGGGGTCCTGCGGCCCCGGCTCGGGGACATCAGGTTCCGGGGCGAGTCCCTGGTCGGAAAGAACCCCCGCGACGTGCTGGACCAGGGCGTGGTGCAGGTCCCCCAGAACCACAGCCTGTTCCGGGAGATGACGGTCCGGGAGAACGTCCAGATGGGCGGCTTCAGGCTGCGGGACAAGGCCCTTGTCCGCCAGCGCCTCGAGGCGGTGGCGGAGCTGTTCCCCATAGTCAAGGAGCGAGCCAAGGACAAGGCCGGCAGCCTCTCGGGCGGCCAGCAGCGCCTGGTCGAGTTCGCCCGCTGCCTGATGCTGGACCCCGCCCTGGTCGTGCTGGACGAGCCGTCGATGGGGCTGGACCCCAGGACCGTCAAGCGCGTCTTCGAGACCATCCGACTCATGAACCGGCAGGGCCGGACCATCCTCCTGGTGGAGCAGAATGCCCGAGCCGGTCTGCGCCTCAGCACACACGGCGTGGTGCTGGAGAACGGGATGGTGCGCCTCTCGGGGACCGGGCAGGAGGTGCTGGAGCACCCCGAGATCGGGGCCCTGTACCTCGGCGGCGCGTTGAGCGGCTCCCAGGGGAGGTCGTGAGGGGTGGCACCGCGGACCAGTGCCTCCGCTCGGCCCAGCGATCAGCAATCGATTGTGACCGGAGAAGTCCTCGTTCTTGTCCGCCAGGATTCCGCCTATCGCGCTGCGGAGCCAGGAAGGGAACCCTCGCCACCCATGAGGTTTGCATCGACCGAGCAACCAGGAGCATCATCACCACCATCACCACCAGCGGCTGGACACGGCGGTGGCGACCTTGACAGCGCAGCAATCGTCTGCAAGGATTGGCCAGCGAGCTTCCGGAGGGGAGGGACCCATGGCTGACGAGCGGGTGATCTCGGCAATCAGCAACTGGGGACCTCGTTTCATCAGCCATGGCGTGGACGCCAGCGACTTCCAGCAGGTGACGGCCGGAATCGACAGCTGGGACGAGTGGTGCCGGGCCTGGTGCGGGGCGGGCGCCGAGCACGAGAAGCTGGGCCGAGAGTCCCTCGGCGACGGTCGTGGCCGCTCGGCGGGGGCCCACCTGTCGCGGGCGGCGATCTACTACCACTTCGGGAAGTTCCTCTTCGTCCAGGACATGGACCAGCTTCGGGCCGCCCACCGGCGGGCGGTGCAGTGCCTCACCGACGCCCTGCCCCACCTGGACCCGCCAGGCGAGCGGGTCGACGTCGCCTTCGAAGGTGCCACCCTGGTGGGGGTCCTTCGTCGCCCGCGGGGCCCCGGGCCTCACCCGGCGGTCCTCCTGATCCCGGGCCTCGACTCGGCCAAGGAGGAGTTCCCGACAACGGAGCAGCTCTTCTTGGACCGGGGGGTCGCCACCTTCTCCCTGGATGGCCCCGGTCAGGGCGAGGCCGAGTACGACCTCGCTATCCGGCCCGACTGGGAGGTCCCCGGCGGTGCGGCTCTGGCGCGCCTGGCCCGGCAGCCCGGCATCGACGGCGAGCGGCTCGGGGTCTGGGGCGTGAGCCTGGGCGGCTACTACGCAGCCCGGCTGGCGAGCGGCGACGAGCGGGTCAAGGCGTGCATCGCCTTGGCCGGTCCCTATGACTTCGGCGAGAACTGGGACACCGTGGCCCTTCCCGCGCTCACCCGGCAGGCGTTCCAGGTGCGCTCGAAGTCCTCGTCAGCGGAGGAGGCTCGCCGGCGGGCGGGGGAGCTGACCCTGGATGGGAGGGCCAAGCTGATCACGGCTCCGCTCCTGGTCGTGTTCGGGAAGAAGGACAGGCTCATTCCCTGGTCCCACGCCGTCAGGCTGGCGGAGGAGGTGAGCGGCCCGGTCGAGCTGCTCATGTTCGACGACGGCAACCACGTGTGCACCAACATCCCTTACCGCCACCGGCTGCACAGCGCTGACTGGATGGCCGAGCGGCTGGGCGTCGGGGCCGAGTAAGAGACAGAGGAACGACAGAAGGGGGTAAAGAAGTGTGGCCAGCCAGTAGAGGTGGGTTGTGTCGGTCGTTGGCAGTCGGTGCCATCGCGGCGCTGGGCCTAGCCGCATGTGGGGGAGGTGGTGGGGGCAGCACGACGACCACCACCGCCGCGGCCGCTGGGGGGGGCTCGTCCACCTCGGCGGGCGGATCTTCCACCACGGCCGCCGGCGGGTCGAGCACATCGGGGTCGTGCGCCAAGCCAACCGGGAAGCCTGTCGTGATCGGCGCGTCTTTGTCGCTCTCCGGGGACTTCGCCGCCGACGGCACGGCCTTCCAGCGCGGCTACAGCCTGTGGGTCCACGACGTGAACTGTCACGGGGGCCTGCTCGGGCGCCCCGTGAAGCTGGACATCCTGTCGGATGCCAGCTCGCCGACGCAAGTGGTCACCAACTACGAGAAGCTCATCTCCTCGGACCATGTGAACCTGGTCTTCGGTCCCTTCTCGACATTCCTCACCGTCCCTTCGTCGAAGGTCGCCCATAGGTACGGATACGCCTTCTTCGAGGGAGCCGGGGGCGGCCCTTCGGTGTTCGCCCAGGACTTCCACGACCTGTTCGACGCCAGCGTCCCGGTGATCGACGACGCGGTGCCGTTCGCCAAGTGGATAGCTTCGATGCCGGCGAGCACCCGTCCGAAGACGGCAGCCTATCCGACGAGCAACGATCCCTTCACCCAGCCCGTGGTCGAGAAGGCCAAGCAGATCCTGGAGGCCGCCGGCGTCAAGACGGTCTACTACAAGGTCTTCCCCGCCGAGGTCAGCCAGTTCGCCCCCATCGCCGACCAGGTGGCACGGACGGGGGCACAGGTCGTGGTCCTGGGGTCGGTCGACGTGCCGAGCGTGTCCGCCTTCATCCAGGCCTTCATCCAGCAGCGCTTCAACCCGAAGGCCTTCATCGCCACGTCCGGGCCCGACCAGGGCGCAGCCTTCGTGAAGGCGATAGGGGCGAGCAACACCGAGGGGATCATGGTCCCCAACGACTGGTACCCGGGCTACGCCGACCAGTCCAGCCAGACCATGGTGAAGGAGTACGTGGCCAAGTACGGCGGGACTGCGTCGAGCGTCAACGCCGACGTCGCGGAGGCGTACTCGGTGGGCCAGCTTGCCACTGAGGCGGTCACGGCCACTCACAGCATCGACAACGCCAAGCTGATCCAGTACCTGCACAGCGGCGTGACCCTCCACACCGTGCAGGGCCCGGCGAAGTTCGGCCCATACGGGGAGAACATGAAGGGCGCGGTCTTCGCCTTCCAGTGGCAGCACGGGAAGCTCCTCCAGGTGCTGCCCGCGAACGCCACAGGGTCCTCCAAGGTCGAGTACCCGAAGCCCTCGTGGGGCGCGGGATGAGGCACTGAGACGGGCCAGACCCTGGCGGCGGGGCCGGGAGCGTTCGGCGGTGAGGTGGTGACCGTCGTAGACGTGCACGCCCACGTCCTCTCCCCCGAGCTGGTCCGGGGCCCAGGCCAGGAGGAGGCGTGGCGGCCGTCGGTCGCATACGACCACGGCCGCCAGGTGGTCGAGCTACGGGGCCAGGTGGTCGACTCCGTGGTCGGAGAGCTCTCGCGGATCGACGTGGTCCTCGACGAGTCCCGCCAGATGGGGGTCGACCACGTCCTGGTCTCGCCCTGGGTGGCCGTGCTCCCCGACGCCGTCGACCCGGGGCTGGCCGGCGAGGTGTGCTCGGCCCAGAACGAGTCCCTGGCCCGGGTCGTGCGGTCCCATCCCGGGCAGGTCAGCGCCCTAGGGGCGGTCACGCTGAGGGATGCGCAGGCTGCGGCCGGGCAGCTGGAGCACGCCATGGCCTCCGGGCTGGCGGGCGTCGAAGTGGCACCCAGCGTGGATGGGACCTTCCTCGGCGACGACCGCTTCCTCCCCTTCTTCGAGGCGGCCGAGGCGCTGGGGGCTCTGGTGTTCGTCCACCCGGCGAGCCACGGCCTCGGGATGTCGGTCTTCGGGGAGCACTACCTTTGGAACAGCGTGGCCAATCCCGTGGAGACGGCGGCGGCCGCCGCCCGCCTCGTCGTGTCAGGGGTCCTCGAGCGCCACCCCGGGCTGCGCATACTGCTCGCCCACGGCGGAGGCGTGCTGCCGGCGGTGACGGGGCGCCTGCGCCGCGCCCACCAGGTCCGCCCCGAGGCCCGGGCCCGGCTCTCGGCAGGGCCAGAGGAGTCGCTGGGACGGTTCCTGCACGACACGGTCACCCACGACCGCCGGCTGCTCCGCCTGCTCGTCGAGCTGGCCGGGGCCGACCACGTGCTGCTCGGCTCCGACCGGCCGTTCGACATGGGGACGGACTGCCCGGTCGACGAGGTACGGGCGCTCGGCCTGGCGCCGGAGGACGAGGCGCGCGTGCTCGGAGGGAATGCCGCGGCGCTGCTGGGCCTGGCCCGAGATGGCGGGACGGGCTCGTCCGAGGCGGGGTTGCCGGCAGCCGAGGCGCCGGTGGCCGAGGCGCCGGCAGGCGGGAACCCATGAGCGAGACTTTCGACGTCGTCGTCGCCGGCGCGGGGCACAACAGCCTGGTCGCCGCCGCCTACCTGGCCAGGGCCGGCCTGCGGTGCCTTGTCCTCGAGGCGCGGCCCACGATCGGAGGTGACACCAGCTCGGAGGAGCGCACGGTGCCGGGCTTCGTCCACGACTCCTGCTCGACGGCCCACAACCTGATCCAGGCCAGCCCGATCCTGGCGGACGACGAGCTGCACCTCGCCGAGCACGGCCTCGAGTACCTCCACCCCGACCCCGTCGTCCACGTCCCCTTCCCGGACGGCTCGGCGATCACCCAGTGGCGGGACCCCGACCGGACGGCCGGGGAGCTGGCCCGGTTCTCCCAGAAGGACGCCGCTGCCTACGTCCGCCTCCTCGCCGACTACGACCAGGTGGCGCCGATCTACGGCCGCTACCGCTACACCCCGGCGGGCTGGGGGCCGTCGCTCGAGGAGCTGCTGCTCGGCGGCCCGGACGGCTCCAAGTGGGCCAGGCGGGCCGCCATGAGCGCCTGGGACGTGATCAGTCGGGAGTTCGAGGACGAGCACGTCCGCGCGTTCATGGCATGGATGGCCTTCATGACGCTCCAGCCCCTCGACCGGCCGGGCGGCGGCATGCTCGCCTACTCGCTGGTGTCGGGCCGGCAGCGGCACAGCTGGGTCCTCCCGAAGGGGGGCTCGGGGGCTCTTCCGGCGGCGCTGGCCCGCTGCATCGAGGCTCACGGCGGCGAGATCCGGACCGGCCGCCGCGTGGTCCGGCTGTGCGTGGAGGGCGATCGCTGCGTCGGGGTGGAGACGGAGGACGGGGAGAGGTTCCTCTCGTCGGTGGCGGTGCTGTCGAGCATCCACGTCAAGCACCTGGTGGAGATGGCGGATCCCGAGGCCTGGGGGGAGGACTTCCTCTTCGGTGTGGAGACCTGGCAGCCGGGCGTGTCGATGTTCGTGGCCCACTACGCCACGGCGGCACCGCCCCATTTCTCCGTGGACGGGGGAGAGAGGGTCTCGGTGGCCGCTGGGATCGTGAGCTCCGCCGAGCGGCTCCTGCGTGTCGGGCGGTACGTCCGTCGCGGACAGGTGGCCACGGACGACCCCGTGCTCCTCGTGCTGTGCCCCACGGTCGAGGACCGGTCGCGGGCTCCGGAGGGGTGCCACACGCTCAAGGTCATCGGCTTCCAGCCCTACGAGCTGCCCGAGGGGCCGGAGAGGTGGGACGCCATCAAGGGCGAGGTGGCGGCCGCCCACCTGGCCCAGCTCCGGCGGTTCGCCCCCAACCTCACCGACGACGTGATCCGCCACGAGGAGGTCGTGAGCCCCCTCGACCTCGAGCGCCAGAATGCCCACAACTGGCACGGGTCCTGCCACGGAGGCGACATGGGGCCGGCCCAGTCGGGCCGCCTGCGGCCGGTCCCGGGCTGGGCCGACCACCGCATGCCGATCCCTGGCCTGTACCAGACCGGCTCGACGACCCACCCGGGCGGTTCCGTCTCGGGGGCGCCCGGGCGCAACGCAGCCATGGTCATGCTGGCCGACCTGGGCCGGAGCATCGAGGAGGTGGTGGCCGGCGCCAGCTCGTCCCGATAGACAGCCCACAGGAGGTGGACATGCCCCGCATCAGCTACGTCGATCCGGCGACGATCTCGGACCCCGGGATACAGGGTTATTTCGAGCTCGCCCGCCGGCACGGCACCCCGCGCCCCGAGAGCCAGGCCGTCCGGGCCCACGTCCCGGACGTGATCCGGGCCTTCTCGGAGGCCTGGGACCTGACGTTCCGCCACGGCGTCCTGGACCACCCGATCAAGGAGCTGTGCCGGAACTACGTCTCCCAGTCCATCGAGTGCTCTTACTGAGGGGCGCAGCGATCTGTCCAGGCTGGACAGGCGGGACTGACGGAAGAGAAGTACAGCGAGCTGCTCCGGTTCGCCACCTCGGACAAGTTCGACGACCGCGAGAAGGCTGCCCTCACCTATACGAGCGCCATCATCTGGGACTCGAACCTCGCCGACGACGAGCTGTGGGAACGGCTGCACCGGCACTTCAGCGAGCCGGAGCTGGTGGAGCTCGGCTTCTTCGTGGGCCTGACGCTCGGCCAGCAGCGCTGGATCAAGACGCTTGGCATCGGCCATCGCGAGGTGCTGGCCGACACCGGGGCCGGGCTCGGCGGCACCGACCAGGAAGGGAGGCCGTAGGCACGATGGGAGACGTCTATCCGCCCGTGCGGGCGGCAGCCGTGCAGGCCGCCCCGGTCTTCCTGGACCGGGAGGGCTCTACGGCCAAGGCGTGCCAGCTCATCACCGAGGCCGGCCGCCACGGTGCGCGGCTTGTGGCGTTCCCCGAGGGCTTCGTGCCGGCCCATCCGGTGTGGTTCCACTTCCACCCCGGCACGGGCCGGGTGGCCACCGATCTCAGCGTGGAGCTGTTCAAGAACGCGGTGGAGGTCCCGGGACCCGAGCTCGAGTCGCTCTGCCGGGCGGCGGCCGAGGCTGGTGCCTACGTGGTCATCGGCGTGTGCGAGAAGCTGGCGGGCACCATGGGGACCCTGTTCAACTCACAGCTCTTCATCGGGCCGGACGGGACGTACCTCGGCAAGCACCAGAAGCTCGTGCCGACGGTGGGGGAACGGCTGGTGCACGCGGGCGGCCACGGCGACACGTTCGGGGCGCTCTCGGCCGAGTTCGGACCGATGAGCGGGCTCATGTGCGGAGAGAACTCCAACCCGTTGGCGATCTTCGCCCTCACCGCAGAGCACACGCGGGTCCACGTCATGAGCTGGCCCAACCACTTCCCGACGATCAGCCAGCCCATGCGGGAACGGGTGATGGTGGATTCACGAGCGTTCGCCCAGATGTCCAAGGCCCACGTGGTCAGCGCGTGCGGGACGGTCGACGACCGGATGATCGCCGCCCTCCAGCTCTCTCCTCTGCACGAGGCCTTTCTCCGCGACCCTGCGACATGTGGCGGCTCGGTCATCGTCGCGCCCGACAGCCGGGTCGTCGCGGGACCGCTCGGAGCCGAGGAGGGCATCCTCTACGCCGACCTCGACCTCGAGATCGGCATCAGGATGAAGCTGCGTCATGACTTCGCCGGCCACTACAACCGGGCCGACGTCTTCCAGATGCGGCTCAACGTCCATGCGCCCCGGATATTCGGGGTGGTGGGGGGGGAGCTCGGAGGCGGGGAGGCGGGAGGCGACGGGGCGCACGGCCGGATCGCCGGACCGGAGGGCCAGATCGCCGGACCGGAGGGACAGGGGGTCCTGCCACCACCGGGGCCGCTGTCCGATGGGAGCCCCCCGCCCGGCCCCTGAGGCAGGGGGCCACGCTCCGATGAGGTGCCGGACGTCCCCCGCTACCCGTCGACGGACCCCGCCTCGGCCGGGCGGCTGGGCGGGACGGCTCGCAGGGCCACTGTCCTGGCCCGCCGGCCCGGCGGCCGCGGGCTCTGGGTGGCCGAGGCCGGCGGCGGGGCCGTGGACCCCCGGACCACCAGCTCGGGGGCCAGGTAGAGCACCTTCACCGGAGCGCTCCTGTCCTTCACCCGCTCCAGCATCAGCTGGGCCGCCTCCATCCCGACCTGGTAGTGGGGGAACCTGACCGAGGAGAGGGGAGGCCTCAGCCGGTCGATGAACGGCATGTCGTTGAAGCCCATCACCGACACGTCCTCGGGGCACCGGAGGCCGGCCTCGTCGAGCGCCTGGTAGATGCCGAGCGCCAGCATGTCGTTGGCCGCTACGACGGCGCTGAACCCTCTGGTGGCGAGGAGGCCGGCTCCGCAGCGCCGGCCCTCGTCCTGCGAGAACGCGTCGGCGAAGACCACTAGGTCGGGATCGACCTCGATCCCACGGGCTGCCATCCCTTCCTGGAATCCCCGGTAGCGGTCGAACCCGGTCGAGAGGTCCTGGGGGCCGGCGACGTGGGCAATGCGCCGGTGCCCGAGGCCGACCAGGTGGGAGATGGCCATGGAGATCCCCATCCGGTTGTCGACCGAGACCGACGCGAAGGCGTGACCCTCCACCACCCGGTTGACGAGGACGATGGGCACGTCGGCGCGTGCCGCGGCGAGGAGCAGGGCGTCGCTGCGGTGGGCGATGGCGACGATGAACCCGTCCACGTGGCGGGCCCGCATCCGGTCGAAGACGAGCCGGGCCCGGTCCTCGTCGTTGTCGGTGTTCCCGAGCAGCGCGACGTACCCCGCGCCGGCCAGGCGGTCCTCCACGCCCCGGACTATGGGGGGGAAGAGAGGGTTGGTGAGATCGGGGATGAGGACGCCGACGGTGTGGGAGCGGCGCGTCTTGAGGCTCCTCGCCATCGGGTTGGGCTGGTAGTCGAGGGCCTGGGCTGCCTCGATGACGCGCCTGGCCGTGCCGTCCTTGACAAGCCCCCGGGTGTCGGCGTTGAGGGCCCGGGACGCCGTGGCCGGGTGCACGTTGGCCAGCTCGGCGACGTCTCGGAGGGTGACCTTGCGCTCGTCCACGGCGGCTCAGCCTCCCGTCCGGGCCGTGCCCGCCCCGACCAGGCGGGTGGCCCCCCCCTGGATCAGCCGCCAGAGCGTCTCGGGCCGGTAGGGGGGGTCGACGTGCCGGATGCCCATCGGGGTGAGGGCGTCGGCGACCGCGTTGGCGATGGCCGCCGGCACGGCGATGGTGCCGCTCTCGCCGAGGCCCTTCGCGCCGAGGGGATTGAGCGGCGAGGGCGTCCTGCGGAGCTCGCTCTCCATCTCGAAGGTGATGTCCGCCGCGCTCGGCACCGCGTAGTCGATGAAGCTGCCGGTGAGGAGCTGGCCCTCCTCGTCGTAGACGACCTCCTCCAGCAGGGAGGCGGCGACCCCCTGCACGGAGGAGCCGGCCACCTGCCCTTCGGCCAGCCGGGGGTTGACGACCGTGCCGGCGTCGTCCACCGCCACCAGCCGGAGCAGCCGGAGCTCCCCGGTCTCGAGCTCCACCTCCACCACTGCGGCGTAGGCTCCGAAGGAGAACACCGGGCCCGGGAGCGAGAACCTCCCGGCGGCCTCCAAACCGGGGTCCAGGCCGGGAGGCAGCCGGGCCGGGTCGTGAGCCAGGGCTGCCAGCTCCACCAGGCCCACGCCCCGGCCGGGCGAGCCGGCGACCGAGAAGCCCCCGCCGCTCCAGAGGAGGTCCTCCTCGGCCGCCTCGAGCACGTGGGCGGCGAGGGCCCGGGCCTTGGCGAGCACGGCCTCGGCTGCCACGACCAGGGCCGAGCCCCCGACGGTGGTCGAGCGGCTGCCATAGGTGCCGACCCCCGGTGGCCCCTCCGCCGAGTCGCCATGGCGCACCTCGACCTGCGCGGGAGCGACCCCGAGGGCGTCGGCGGCGATCTGGGCGAACGTGGTCTCGTGCCCCTGGCCGTGGGGGCACGAGCCCATCCGCACGACCACCCGGCCGTCGGGCCCGAGGTCCACCGATGCCCCCTCCCACAACCCGGAGCCGGCCCGCTCGACGAACACGGCGAGGCCGATCCCGAGCCGGCGTCCGTCCGAGGCCGCCCCCTCCCGGCGCCCTTCCGCCGCCGCCTGCTGGCGCCCCTCCGCGGCCGCCGCCTGCTGGCGGCGCCAGGCCCGGTATGGGAGGAGCTCGCAGGCGCGCACGAGGGCGCCCTCGTAGTCCCCCGAGTCGTAGGTGAAGCCGAGGGCGGTGCGGTAGGGGAACTGGTCGGGCTGGACCAGGTTGCGCCTGCGGACGTCCACCGGGTCCATGCCGAGCTCGGCCGCGGCGAGGTCGGTGAGCCGCTCGACCACGTAGGCGGCCTCGGGCCGCCCTGCGCCGCGGTAGGGCCCCGTCGGGACCTTGTCGGTGGCGACCCCGAGCACGTCCACCTCGGCCGCCGGGACGTCGTAGGCGCCGGTGACCAGCATGCCGGCCGTCACCGGCACGATCGCGGTGTTGGGGTACAGGTACGCACCCAGGTCGGCCACCAGGCGCGCCTGGAGGGCGAGGAAGCGGCCGGTCCGGTCGACGGCTAGCGACGCCTCGGCCCCCAGGCCCCTCCCCTGGTAGGAGGCGAGGAACGTCTCGGTCCGGTCCTCGACCCACTTGACCGGCCGGCCGAGGCGCATGGCGCAGACTGCGGCCAGGGCGTGCTCGGGCGCGAGGGGGCCCTTGCTGCCGAAGGCGCCCCCCACCTCGGGGACGACGACCCTGATCCGCTCGGCCGGGCGTCCCAGCACCGCGGCCAGGTTGGCCAGGGGACGGTGCGGGTCCTGGGCCGAGCACCACAGCGTGAGGAGGTCCTTCCCCTGGTCGTAGCTGGCGATGCACCCCCTGGGCTCGATCGGGGCGGCCGCCAGGCGGGGGACGTTCAGGCGAGCGCTGACCACATGGTCTGCTGCCGCGAAGGCAGCCGCCACGTCCCCGTGTCGGCGATGCCAGCGCACGAGGACGTTGTCGGGCGCAGCGGCGTGCAGGGAGGTGCGGGCGGCGAGGGACTCCTCGACATCCATTACGACCGGCAGGGAGCGGTAGTCGACCTCGACCAGCTCGCGGGCGTCCTCTGCGGCGGCCCGGCTCTCGGCGACCACGACGGCGACCGGCTCGCCGGCGAAGCGCACCTCCCCGGCTCCCAGCAGCGGGACCGGCACCGCCGCGACCTCGGCGCCCTCGATGGCGGTGACCGCCATCGAGCCGGGCAGGCCCTGGAGGTCCTCGGCGGTGAGGACGGCCAGCACGCCGGGCGCCTCGGCAGCCCGGGAGGTGTCGATTGTCCCGAGCCGGGCCCTGGCGGCGGGGCTGCGGAGCGCGACCATGTGGACCAGGCCCTCGGGTCGCATGTCGTCGACGTAGACGCCATCGCCGCGAAGGAGGCGCTCGTCCTCCCGGCGGAGCATAGGGCGGCCCACCCACGGCCCGTCGGCTGTGCCTCCGCCGGCCGCGCTGTCCCCGGGACCGGTCATGCCAGGGCCCGGGGGACGGCCTCCACGATCCGGGCGACCGAGGGCAAGGCCAGGTCCTCGAGGGCGTCGGCGGCAGGCAGCGGGATGTGCGGCGTGGTGACCCGGACGATCGGGCCGTCGAGGTCGTAGAAGCACTCCTCGGCCACGATCGACACCAGCTCGGCCCCCCAGCCGCACAGCCGCGGGTTCTCCTCCACCGTCACCAGGTGGCCGGTGGCGGAGACGGACTCGAGAACCGTGCAGGTGTCGAGGGGGACGAGGGAGCGGAGGTCGATCACGGCGGAGTCGATGCCGTCTGCCGCCAGCCGCTCGGCCGCCTCCAGGGCCCGGGGGACCATGGCGGCCAGGGCGACGATCGTGACGTCGGCGCCGTCCCGGCGCACCATCGCCGTCCCGAGACGGTCCACCAGCTCCCCGTCCGGGACCTCGCCCTTCACCGAGTAGAGGGACTTGTGCTCGAAGAACAGGACAGGATCGGGGTCCCGGACGGCGGCGGCCAGCAGCCCCACCACGTCGGCGGGGGTGGATGGCGCCACCACCTTGAGGCCGGGGACGGCCATGGCCCATGACTCCACGCTCTGGGAGTGCTGGGCGCCGAAGCGGCTCCCCCCGCCGTTGCCCGACCGCACAACCAGCGGGATCGACACCTGCCCGGCCGTCATGTACCTGGTCTTCGCGATCTGGTTGGCCACGATGTCCCAGCACACGGCGAAGAAGTCGGAGAACATGACCTCGGCGATGGGTCGCAGCCCGGTCATGGCCGCCCCCATCGCCGCGCCGAGGATCGCCTGCTCGGAGATCGGGGTGTCCCGCACCCGCTCGGCGCCGAAGCGCTCGAGGAGCCCGACGGTCGCCTTGAACGCGCCGCCGGCGCCCCCGATGTCCTCGCCTATGAGCACCACCGAGTCGTCCCTCGCCATCTCCTGGGCGATCCCGTGGGCCACCGCGTCTCGGTAGGTCAGTTGCGCCACGACGAGCCTCCGTCGGCCCACAGGTCGGAGAGCACGAGGCCCGGATCGGGTGGGGCTCCGCCCTTGGCCTCCTCGGTGGCCTGGTCGACGGCCGCCTGGGCCGACGCCTCGATGGCGGCCAGGTCGGCCTCGGTCGCGCCGGCCTCCAGCAGGCGGGAGCGATAGGAGGGGATGGGGTCCCGCTCCAGCCACTGGGCCACCTCCTCCGGGGGCCGGTACTTGGCCGGGTCGGCCCGGGAGTGGCCCCCGTGACGGTAGGTCACGGCCTCGACCAGGCTCGGCCCCTCGCCCGCACGGGCCCGGGCCAGGGCGCCGCTCGCCGCCCGGTACACCGCGTCGGCGTCGTTGCCGTCGATCAGCACGGGCTGCAGCCCGTAGGCGGGCGCCCGGTCGGCGGCGGGGCGGGGGACGGCGGTCACGGCCCCGATCGGCGTGTATTCCATGTAGAGGTTGTTCTCGCAGACGAATACGACGGGCAGGCGCCATACGGCACTCAGGTTGAGGGCCTCGTGGAAGGCGCCGATGTTGGTGGTCCCGTCTCCGAAGAAGCAGACGGCCACCTGGCCTGTGCCCCGGTAGCTGGCCGACCAGGCCGCCCCCGCGGCGATGGGGAGATGGGCGCCCACGATGGCGTAGGAGCCCATGACGCCGTGGGTCACGCTGGTCAGGTGCATGGAGCCGCCCTTGCCCCGCAGCAGGCCGTTGTCCCGGCCGAGGAGCTCGGCCATCACCGCTCCCATGGGCGTGCCCCGCACGAGGGTGTGGGCATGCCCTCGGTAGGTCGCGAAGGTCCAGTCGTCCTCCCGCATGGCGACGCCGAAGCCGGCCGCGATCGCCTCCTGGCCGAGGGAGAGGTGGCTGGTCCCTTTCACCAGGCTCTGGAGGAACAGGTCGTAGGCCCGCTTCTCGAACAGCCTCACCTCGACCATGCGGCGGAAGATGTCGAGACGGGTCCCGAGGGGGATCGGCTGGGGGGCGCTGGGCTGGGGGGCGCCGAGCAGCTGGGGGGCGCCGGCGGGTTGGGGGGCGCCGCCCGACTGGGGCGTGGTGAGCGGCGCGACGTGCCCGCTGGCTGTCCCGATGTTCATGGGGCTCTCCTCGTCACTGATAGGCGTTGGCGACGAACAGCTCCTCGGCAGGGAAGAGCGTGATGATCCTCGGCCCGGCGGCGGTCACTACGATCTCCTCCTCGATGCGTGCGGCGGAGCAGCCGTCGGCGGCCGGGCAGTACGTCTCGACGGCGAAGACCATGTTCTCCCGGAGCTCGACCGGGTGCTCGAGCGAGTTGAGGCGGCTGATGATCGGCCGCTCGTGGAGGGCGAGGCCGAGACCGTGGCCGAACTGCAGCCCGAACGCCTCCATCTCCGAGGCGAACCCGAACTCCTCGGCCCGCGGCCAGGCGCGCGCGATCACGTCGGTGGTCACTCCCGGCTTGACGAGGGCGATGGCGGCATCTATCCACTCTCGCGCCCGGGAGTAGGCGTCGCGCTGATCCGCCGTGGCCCGGCCGACGTTGAAGGTCCGGTAGTAGCAGGTGCGGTAGCCGTTGTAGGCCTGGATGATGTCGAAGAAAGCCTGGTCGCCTGGCCGTATCAGCCGGTCCGAGAAGACGTGGGGGTGCGGGCTGCAGCGTTCTCCGGAGACCGCGTTGACGGCCTCGACGTCGTCGGAGCCCATGTCGTAGAGGACCTTGTTCACCTCGGCCACGATCTCGTTCTCCCGGATCCCGGGTTTCAAGATGTCGGCGATCCTCTGATACGCGCCATCGACCATCGCGGCCGACATCGAGAGCAGGGTGATCTCATCGGCGGACTTGACCTCCCGGGCGTCGAGCATCACCTGCTGACCGTCCCGCACGTCGAGGCCAGCCGCCTGGAGGGCGAACATCATCGGGGGCTCGGCGATGTCGACGCCGATCGGGCTCCCGGCCACCCCGGCCTCGGCGAGGAGGGCGACGATCTCGGCCGCGGCGGCCCCCATCAGCCCGGCCTCGGGGGCCACCGAGCCTCGGAGGCCGACCATCCCGGCCCGGCAGTGCTCGGCACGGAGCCAGGGGGCGTGGAGGCGATGGTGCTTCGCCGCCGACCCGAAGTCCCAGAGCATGGGGTCGCCGCCGCGGGTGAGCAGGGCGTAGCGGCAGACCTTGTCCCGCGCCCATTCGCCTATGTGGGTCGAGGTGAGATATCGGATGTTGTTCATGTCGAAGCACAGCAGAGCCCCGAGATCGGAGGCCTCGAGCGCGACCCGGGCTCGTCCCAGGCGGTAGTCGTGGAGCCGGCGGAAGTCCAC
>JBOGGR010000324.1:0-2405 GCA_050744025.1 Acidimicrobiales bacterium | reverse complement strand
CCTCGACGCCGACCGCGCCCGCCTGGACGCCGGCCGCGACCACCCGGGCGCCGCCCCGCCCCGCCTGGGCGGCCACGACATCCTCACCCTGGTGGACTACGAGTAAGGGGCCTCTCGTGCCGACGGTCGACCGTGTGCTCCCGTGGCGGCGCCAGCCCCCGGCGCCCGAGGGCCCGCTGGGCCCGGCCCTGGCCGCCCTCCGCGCCCGCCACCCCAAGGCCGACCTGGCGATGGTTCGCCGGGCCTACCAGAGGGCCGAGCAGGCCCACGAGGGCCAGGTCCGCCAGTCCGGCGACGCCTACATCTCCCACCCCCTGGCCGTGGCCACCATCGTGGCCGAGCTGGGCCTCGACGACGTCAGCGTGACGGCCGCCCTCCTCCACGACGCCGTGGAGGACACCGGCATGGCGCTTCCCGAGGTGGAGGGGGAGTTCGGCCCGGCGGTGGCAGCGATAGTGGACGGGGTGACCAAGCTGGACCGGCTCCGTTTCGACTCCAAAGAGGCGCAGCAGGCCGCCACCATGCGAAAGATGCTGCTGGCCATGGCCAAGGACTGGCGGGTGCTGGTGATCAAGCTCGGCGACCGCCTCCACAACATGCGCACGATCGCGGTCATGCCCGAGTGGAAGCAGCAGCGCACGGCCCAGGAGACCCTCGACATCTACGCCCCGCTGGCCCACCGCCTCGGGATCCAGGAGATCCGCTGGCAGCTGGAGGACCTGGCCTTCGCCACCCTGCACCCGAAGCGCTACGCCGAGATCGAGCAGATGGTCGCCACCCGGACCCCCGAGCGGGAGATCTACCTGGCCCAGGTGCTGGAGTCGGTGCGGGGGCGCCTCGAGGAGCTGGGGGCGCGGGCCGAGGTGACGGGCCGGCCCAAGCACCTGTGGAGCATCTACGAGAAGATGGTCGTGCGGGGCAAGGAGTTCGACGACATCTACGACCTCGTCGGCATCCGGGTCCTGGTCGAGACCGAGAAGGACTGCTGGGCGGCGCTCGGGTCCATCCACGCCATCTGGAGCCCGGTGCAGGGCCGGTTCAAGGACTACGTCAACACGCCGAAGTTCAACCTCTACCAGAGCCTGCACACGACGGTGGTGGGCCCGCAGGGCAAGCCCCTCGAGGTCCAGATCCGGACGACGGAGATGCACAGGCGGGCCGAGTACGGCATCGCCGCCCACTGGGGCTACAAGGAGCGCTCCTCGCCGGCCGAGATGGCGTGGCTCCAGCGGATCGTGGACTGGCAGGCCGACACCCCCGACCCCATCGACTTCCTGGAGACGCTGAAGCTGGACCTCGAGCTCGACGAGGTCTACGTCTTCACCCCGAAGGGCAAGGTCGTCACCCTGCCGGCTGCGGCCACCCCGGTCGACTTCGCCTACGCGATCCACACCGAGGTGGGCCACCGCTGCATCGGCGCCAAGGTCAACGGCCGCCTGGTGCCGCTCGACTCCCCGCTCCGCTCGGGGGACACGGTGGAGGTCGTCACCTCCAAGTCGCCGACGGCCGGGCCGTCCCGGGACTGGCTGAAGATCGTCGCCAGCCCGAGGGCCCGCAACAAGATCCGCCAGTGGTTCAGCCGGGAGCGCCGGGAGGACGCCATCGACAACGGCCGGGAGGAGCTCGGAAAGGCCATGCGCCGCGAGGGCCTGCCGCTCCAGCGCCTGGCGTCGTCCAAGCCCCTCCTCGCCCTCATCGAGACCATGCACTACGCCGACCTCGACGCCCTCCACGCCGCCATCGGCGAGGGCCATGTGTCGGCCCGCTCGGTGGCCCAGCGCCTGGCCAGGGAGCTGCGGGGGGGGGCCCACGAGGACCAGCTCCCGACGACGGCCCGGGCCCCCCGCCGGCCCGGCCAGCGCCGGGCAGGGGTGGGCGTGTACGTGGAGGGCCTGGACGACATGATGATCCGGCTGTCCCGGTGCTGCACGCCGGTGCCGGGCGACCCGATAGTCGGCTTCATCACGAGGGGCCGCGGCGTGTCGGTCCACCGGGCCGACTGCGCCAACGCCCTCTCGCTCGCCGCCGGCACGAGGGAGCGCCTCATCGAGGTCGAATGGGACCGGGACAGCGTCGGGTCCTTCACCGCCTCCATCGAGGTGAAGGCCCTGGACCGCTCCCGCCTCCTCGCCGACGTCACCCGGGTCCTCTCCGAGCACCACCTCGACATCCTGTCCAGCTCCAGCCACACAGGCGCCGACCGGGTGAGCCGGATGCGCTTCGAGCTCGAGCTGGCCGACCCGGGCCACCTGGACTCGGTCCTGGCGTCGCTGAAGGGCCTGGACAGCGTGTTCGACTCGTACAGGGTCCTCCCTGGAGCCGGTCCATAGGAGGAATTGGGTCGGTGCGCCGGCCCTCTGTGCCCACTCCCGCCGGCCCCCCGCCCCGCCGGCCCCCCACTCCGC
>JBOGGR010000323.1:0-12373 GCA_050744025.1 Acidimicrobiales bacterium | reverse complement strand
GGCTGGGGCTGGGCCGGCTGGGGCTGGGCCGGCGGCTCCGCCGGCTGGGCCTCGGCCTGGGGGGCCTGGGCGGGGGGGGCCTCGGCCAGAGGGGACTGGGCCGGCTGGGGCTGGGCCGGCGGCTCCGCCGGCTGAGCCTCGGCTGCCTGGACCTCGGCCGGAGGGGCCGCCACAGCCCCGTCGGCACCCCCGCCACCAGGCGGCTCGGGGGTGATCACGGCCAGCTTGGCTCCCACGTCCACCGTCTCGCCCTCCTGGACGAGGATCTCGGCCAGGTAGCCCGACGCCGGCGATGGCACCTCGGAGTCGACCTTGTCGGTCGATACCTCGAACAGGACGTCGTCCTCGGCGATCTGGTCCCCCACCGACTTGAGCCACCGGGTGACGGTGCCCTCGGTGACGGTCTCGCCCAGCTGGGGCATCGTGATGTCAGCCAACGTGGAGTCCTCTCCCGGTCAGGGCCAGTACAGTCTCGCCGAACGTCTCCGACAACGTCGGGTGGGGCTGGATGAAGTGGGCCACCTCGGAGGGCGTGGCCTCCCAGTTGACGGCCAGATAGCCCTGGCCCAGCTGCTCGGTCACCCACGGGCCCACCATGTGGACCCCGAGCAGCCGGCCCGCCCGTCCCTCCGGCCCCCGCTCGGCGATGACCTTGACCAGCCCGTCGGTCTCGCCCACGATCCGCGCCCGGCTGTTGCCGCCAAAAGGGTCCTTCTTCACGATCACGTCGTACCCGCCCTCCACGGCCGCCTCCTCGGACAGGCCGGCGAAGGCCACCTCCGGGTGGCAGTAGATGCACCAGGGGACCCGGTCGTAGGCGACGGGCACGGCGGGCTCGCCCAGGATCTGCTTGACCGTGAGGATGGCCTCGGCGAAGCCGACGTGGGCCAGCTGCGCCGTCGCCACCACGTCCCCGACGGCCCACACCCGGTCGGCGCCGGTGCGCTGGTACTCGTCCACGACGACGAAGCCCCGCGGGTCGAGCTCCACCCCGGTCCCCTCGGCGAGCAGGCCCTCGGTGAGCGGGCGGCGCCCCACGGAGACGACGACGGCGTCGACGCCCACCGACTCCCCGTCGCCGTAGTGGACGGTCGTGCCCATGCCGTTCGCGTTGGGGGTGTGCCCGGTCACGTCCACGCCCACGTGGACGTCGATGCCCCGGCGGCGGAACGACCGGCCCACCACGTCCGCCACGTCGCGGTCGCAGCCAGGGAGCAGCTTGGGAAGGGCCTCCAGGACCGTCACCTGCGTCCCGAGGTCGGCCATCATGGAGGCGAACTCGCAGCCGATGGCCCCGCCGCCTATCACGACCGCCGAGCCCGGGAGGCGCTCCAGGTCGAGGACCTCGTCGGAGGTCATGACGATCCTGCCGTCGACGTCGAAGCCGGGGAGGGTGCGGGGCACCGACCCCGAGGCCAGGACGACGTTGCGCCCGGCCAGCTCGGCCGAGCTCCCGCCGGCGCCGTCGTCGACCCGCACCACGTTGCCGGGCAGGAGGGTCCCGGTGCCTGTGACGGTCGTGATCTGGCGGCCCTTCATGAGACCGGCCAAGCCCTTCCACAGCTGCTCGACGACCTTCTGCTTGCGGGCCTGGGTGACGGCGAAGTCGACGGTCGGCTGGCTCGCCTGCACCCCGAACTCCTTGGCCCCGGCCACCGTGCGGAACACACTGGCCGCCTCCAGGAACTGCTTGGCCGGGATGCACCCGCGGTGGAGGCAGGTCCCGCCGACCTTCTCCTTCTCCACGACCGTCACCGACAGTCCGGCGGCGGCCGCGTACAGAGCGGCCGCATATCCGCCCGGCCCACCTCCGATGACCACGATGTCGTACGGCTCGGATCCCTGGGCCGTGGGGACCACCTCCCTGGTGCGTCGTCTGCCCGGGCTTAGAGACTAGAGCCTGCCGACTTCGTGCTCCGCTGGCCAATCGGAACCGCCTCGAGTGCTAGATCACCTTCAGCTCGCACTCGGCGCACCTGCCGCTGCGGCGGGCCGCCGCCTACTGCGCGCGCTGAGTCGGCGTGGGTGGCGTCGGTCGCCGGGCGCGAGGCTGGGCCGCATGAAGGTGTTCATCTCGAGCGACATGGAAGGCACGGCCGGCATCGTGGACTGGGCCCAGTGCCGGGGGCCGAGCCAGGAGTACGAGCTGGGGCGCCGCCTCCTGCAGGGCGAGGTCAACGCCGCCATCGAGGGGGCGATCCAAGGTGGCGCCACCGAGGTCCTCGTGAACGACTCGCACGGGGCGATGGCCAACCTGGACCCGGCGGCGCTCGGCGGGGAGGCCGCGTACCTCTCCGGCCGCCACAAGCCGCTGTACATGATGGAGGGGCTCGACGCCTCCTACGGCGCCATCCTCTTCGTGAGCTACCACGGGTCGATGGGATCCCCGGGGACGCTGTCGCACACGTACAACCCCCGGGCCGTCTCCGCTGTCCGCCTCGGCGGGACGCCCACCGGGGAGGCCGGCATCAACGCGCTCGTGGCCGCCGCCCACCGCGTCCCCGTCGCCCTCGTGACGGGTGACCAGGTCGCCGCAGCCGAGGCCGCCCCGTTCCTGCCCGGGGCGGCGGCGGTCGTCGTGAAGCGCTCGATCACCCGGTTCGCGGCCGAGAGCCTCCACCCGGCCGCCGCCTGCCGGGCCATCCGGGACGGGGCGGCGGAAGCGGTGGCCAGGGCCGCCGCCGGCGAGGTCCCCGTCCCGGCCCCCGACCTCCCGTGCCGCCTGGAGGTGGACTGGCTCACCGCCGACATGGCCGAGATGGCCACGTGGGTCCGAGGCGTCGAGCGCACCGCCGAGCGCGGGACCGCAGTCACCGACGACGACCCCCTCCGCCTCTACAGGACCTTCGTCACGTGCGTCTACCTGACCCGGTCCTTGGTCGAATAGCCGGCGCCCTGGGTAGATTGGGACCATGGCAAGGTTCCGGCGGCCCAGGGAAGATTCCGCCGCGCCCGGCGTCGGCACCGCGCCGGACCCGGGCGGCATCGGCCCCGACCCCCTGACCGAGCCGGCCCCGGCTCCCACGCAGCCCGAGAGCCTCGACGTCCCGCCGGGCCCCGACGGCGGGCTCCCGCCCGAGCCCGAGGCGCCGGCGCCCCGCCAGGTCGCGGTGCCGCGGACCAGGGTGGCCACGATCTGGACGTCCCTGATCTTCGGCCTGATCTTCCTCATAGTCATCCTCATCTTCATCTTCCAGAACCTCCAGAGCGTGCAGGTCAGCTTCATCACCCTCTCCGGCCGGTTCCCGCTGGCCCTGTGCCTGCTCTTCGCCGCCATCCTGGGGGCTCTCATCGTGCTCAGCCTGGGGACGGTGCGCATCGTCCAGCTCCGCCGCCTGGCACGCCGCAACCTGCGGTCCCAGCCGCCGGCCTGACGGCCGGGACCCTGCCGTGGACCGCCATGCCGATGCTCGTGACGCCCATCGCGGGCCGGGTCGTCGACCGCATCGGCGGCAGGCCGCTGCTCGCTGCCGGCCTGGCCCTCCAGGCGATCGGCCTGTTGTGGATGGCCGTGGTGGCCGCGCCGGGGGTGGCCTACCTGGAGCTGGTGCCGGCCTTCGTGATCTCCGGCGTGGGTATGTCGCTGTTCTTCGTTCCAGTTGCATCCGTCGTGCTCGGCTCCGTGCGCCCGGCCGAGGAAGGAGTGGCGTCGGGGACGAACAACGCCTTTCGGGAGCTGGGCGGCGTCTTCGGCATCGCCGTGCTGGGATCGGTGTTCTCAGCCGCCGGCTCCTACACGAGCGGCTCCACGTTCGTCGCCGGTCTCATCCCGGCGGTGGCCACCGGCGCCGCGGTGGTAGGACTGGGCGCGCTGGTCGCCCTGGTGTGCCGGCGCCCCCGATGAAGACCACCAGGACAACAACCTCGCCCTGGACGGCATCACTCGGTGGTGCCGGAGCCGAGCTTGGCGACCCAGGCTCGCTCGGGGGACGATAGGCCGGTGAGCCCGATCGAAGAGCACGGATCGCCACCGCTTCACCTCGACGCCTTCCTGGCCCTGCCCCGGGTCGCCGGCCTGGCCCTGTCGGCGGACGGGCGAAGGCTCGTGACCTCGGTGGCCACCGTGGCCCCGGACGGCAAGGCCTTCACCACCGCCCTCTGGGAGGTCGACCCCACTTCACGCCGGGCGCCAGAGCGCCTCACCCGGTCGGCAAAGGGCGAGGCCCACCCTCGTTTCCTGCCGGGCGGCGACCTGGTCTTCACGTCCGCCCGGCCCGACCCCGACGCCAAGGCGGACGAGCCCGGGGCCACGGATCCCGTCGCCAACCTATGGCTCCTGCCGGCGGGCGGGGGGGAAGCCCGCCAGCTGGCTTCGGCCCCGGGCGGGATCGACGCGCTGGCCGTGGCCCGCGAGGCCGGAACCGTGGCCGTGGCCGCCCTCGTCACCCCCGGCACCACCACCTTGGAGGAGGACCGGGCCCGGGCGAAGGCCCGGGCCGACGCCGGCGTGAAGGCCCTCCTCCTCGAGGCCTACCCCATCCGCCAGTGGGACCACTGGCTAGGCCCCCGCCAGCGCCGGCTGCTCCTGGTCGACCCAGCCGCACCCGCACCCGCCGCCCCCATCCGGGACCTCACGCCCGACCCCGGCCCTGACCTGGACGAGGTGGACTTCGACCTGACCCCTGACGGGGCCACGCTCGTGTGCGGCTGGCACCGCCAGGAGGGCCGGGACCGCGTCGCCGACCTCGTGGCCGTCGACACCGCCACAGGCGCCCGCCGCAGCCTGGTCGCCGGGGCGGCCTCGCACTCCCAGGTCGCCTGCTCCCCCGACGGCCGCTCCGCCGCGTGCGTCCGGGAGTCCCCGGGCTCTCCCGATGAGGCCGCTTCCGAGACCCTCTGGCTGGTGGAGCTGGAAGGCCCCGAGGCGGGGAGCGCCGGCCGTGACCTCCTCCCAGGCTTCGAGCACTGGCCCCACGGCCCGGTCTGGGCGCCCGACGCCTCGGCGGTGTACTTCACCACCGACGAGGGCGGGCGGGGCCCGGCCTGGCGGGTCGACGTGGGCAACGGCGAGGTCGCCCGGCTGTCCCGGGAGGGGACCTTCTCCGACCTCTGCCCGTCTCCCGACGGGGCCCGTCTGTACGCGCTGCGCTCGACCGTCGCCTCACCCCCCGAGGTGGTGGCCATGAGCACCGGCGCGGTCGACCAGGAGCCCGAGCCCCTGCCCACGCCCGGCGGCCCGCTGGCCCTCTCCACCAACGTGGAGGAGACGTGGGCCACGGCAGGAGGCGGCGCCCGTGTCCACTCCTTCCTGGTCCTGCCTCCGGGCGCCTCGGCGGAGGAGCCGGCCCCCCTGGTCGTGTTCATCCACGGCGGGCCCCTCAGCTCCTGGAACGCCTGGCACTGGCGCTGGAACCCACACCTCCTGGCCGGCCGGGGCTACGCCGTCTTGCTGCCCGACCCGGCGCTCTCGACCGGCTACGGCCAGGCGTTCGTCCAGCGGGGCTGGGGGAGGTGGGGCGAGGAGCCGTACACGGACCTGATGGCCGCTGTCGACGCCGCGGCGGCCCGCCCCGACATAGACGCCGAGCGGACAGCGGCCATGGGCGGGTCCTTCGGCGGCTACATGGCGAACTGGGTGGCGGCCCACACCG
This sequence comes from Acidimicrobiales bacterium, assembly GCA_050744025.1. GTDB lineage: Bacteria > Actinomycetota > Acidimicrobiia > Acidimicrobiales > JAJPHD01 > JBOGGR01. Next base: position 6,782 of record JBOGGR010000323.1, on the reverse strand, counting down.
GGAGGTTCCGGGCCATCGTCACCCACGCCAGCCTGTGGGCGCTGGACCAGTTCCACGGCACCACCGACCAGGGGTCCTGGTGGGAGCACGAGCTCGGCGACCCCTACACCGATCCAGAGCGCTACACCGCCAACTCGCCGCACAAGGCGGTGTCCGCCATAAGCACGCCGATGCTCGTGATCCACGGGGAGCTGGACCACCGGGTGCCGATCAGCGAGGCGCTGCGGCTGTGGACCGACCTGTCCCTCCACGGCGTGGAGGCCAAGTTCCTCTACTTCCCCGACGAGAACCACTGGGTGGAGAAGCCCCAGAACGCCCGGGTGTGGTACGAGACGGTCCTCGCCTTCCTCGACGCCCATGTGCTCGGCAAGGGCTGGCAGCGCCCAGAGCTGTTGTAGGGGCTCAGGTCACCAGGACGCGGAAGAAGTAGCTCGCGCTGCCAGCCGGCCAGCGCGCCTCGACGACCACCGCGTAGGTCCCGGCCGGCCTGGCCAGGCTGAACTGGAGCGGGTTGGCCGGAGGGAGGGGCTGTCCGGCTGCGCCGGGCCGGTCAGGGCCCACGGTCACCGACTGGGGCGTCGCCGACGTGTCGAAGCGGACGGTGACCTGTCCCCCCCTCGCGACCCGTAGGACGGGCTCGCCGGCCACCCGAGGGCCGGTGGCGGCGGCGTCGGCCACCGCGTGGCGGCTGCCCGACGTCCACGTGTAGGCCCCGGCTCCGAGGGCGACCTGAACCCCCTGCGCCGACACGGTGGCGCGCGGCGGCGCGACCGGCCCGGCCTTGTGGGCCCCCCGGGCGGGCGCTGCCGCGGCGCGTCCGCCCCCCGCCAGCTGGCTGATGCCGAACCCGATGGCGGCGGGGACGAGCGCCACGACCGTGACGAGCACGAGCATCCAGGCCCGGCGGCGGGGAGTGGCGGGCACGGACGCCGGGCGCCCGCCGGCCGGCTGCGGAGCCGGCGACGGTCCCTTGGGGGACATGGGCGAAGACTACAGGCCCCTACTTGGGCTGCATGCGCAGGCCGCCGTCGAGGCGGACGACCTCGCCGTTCAGGTAGCCGTTCTCGCAGATCTGCGAGACCAGGCTGGCGAAGTCGGAAGGAGAGCCGAGGCGCCTCGGGAAGAGCACGCTCGCTCCGAGGGCGGCCCTCGCCTCCTCGGGCAGCAGGCCGAGGAGGGGGGTGTCCATGAGCCCCGGGGCGATGGTGACGACCCGGATGCCAACGGGCGCCAGGTCCCGGGCGGCCGGCAGGGTGAGGCCGACGATGCCGCCCTTGGAGGCCGAGTAGGCGATCTGGCCGGTCTGACCCTCGAAGGCCGCCACCGACGCCGTGTTCACGACCACGCCCCGCTCCCCGTGGCCGAGCGGCTCGGTCCGGGCCATCGCCGCCGCCGCCAGTCGCAGGACGTTGAAGGTCCCGACCAGGTTGACGCCCACCACGGTCCGGAACGCCTCCAGGTCGTGGGGAGTCCCGTCCCGTGCCACCACCCGCCCGGCCCAGCCGATGCCGGCGCAGCTCACGGTGACCCGCAGCGGCCCCGACCCGGCGGCCGCCTCCACCGCGCTCCCCACGTCCTCGGGGCTGGTGACGTCGCCGCAGACGAACCGGGCCCGCCCGCCGAGCTCCTTCGCCAGGGCCTCGCCCCGCCCGGCGTCGCGGTCGAAGATCGTGCACACGGCGCCGGCCTCCGCCAGGCGGCGGACCGTCGCCTCCCCCAGCCCGGATGCCCCCCCGCTCACCAGTGCCGCTGCGCCCTCGATCTCCATGGCTCCGACTGTAGGGAGGGCCCGGCGAGCGGCGCCAGACGCGGTCCGGAGAAATGGGGCGGGAGCGCCGCGCTACGGCGCCCCGCTCCCGTCCCGCTTCGCATCCGGCCCGCTCCGCCCGGCCTGCAGGGTGGCCGCCTCCACGGCCAGGCGATCGACCAGGTCGTTGAGCGGGTCCCCGGCGTGGCCCTTCACCCACGCGAACCCCACGTCCCCCCGGCGGCGCACCTCGTCCACGAGCGGGCGCCAGAGGTCCTGGTTGGCGACCGGCTTCCCGGCCGCGTTGCGCCACCCCTTGCGCTCCCACCCGGCCCACCACCGCTGGCGGAAGCAGTTGACCACATAGGTCGAGTCGCTCATCACCTCGAGCGGGCCGGGGAGTGCCTCGAGCGCCCGCAACACGGCCGTCACCTCCATGCGCTGGTTCGTGGTCCAGGGCTCGGCTCCGCTCGCGAAGCGGCCGCCGGCCTCCCCGTCCGGGCCGGCCACGGCCCAGGCCCAACCCCCGGGGCCAGGGTTGCCCTGGCAGGCCCCGTCGGTGTACACGACAGTTGCGGAGGTGGCAGGCATGGCCCCAGCATGGCCGAGGCGAGGCCCGGACGTGGCACGAGGGCCGGGAGTGGGCGCCCGGCGAGGCGAGAACGGGCGCTATTCCTCCGAATGGGCCCGCGTGTGCCAGATGCCGGCCACAAGCGCGACGATGGAGCACGTGATCTTCGACGGCTTCTCCCACCAGCTGCCCGACACCGACGCCGAGGAGACGTCGGAGTGGGTGGACTCCTTCGACGCCGTGGTCGAGACCCAGGGCCGCAACCGGGCCCGCTACCTGCTCATGCGCCTGCTCGAGCGGGCCCGCCTGGCCCAGGTCGGGTTCCCCGCCACGGTGTCCACGCCATACATCAACACCATCCCCCCCGAGGCCGAGCCGTGGTTCCCCGGCGACGAGTACATGGAGCGGCGCATCCGGGCCTACATCCGCTGGAACGCGGCCCTGATGGTGACGAGGGCCAACCACCGGGCCTCTGGGATCGGGGGCCACCTGGCGACCTACGCCAGCTCGGCCAGCCTCTACGAGGTCGGGTTCAACCACTTCTTCCGCGGCAAGGACGACGGGACGGCCGGGGACCAGGTCTACTTCCAGGGCCACGCCTCGCCCGGCATCTACGCCAGGGCCTACCTCGAAGGCAGGCTCTCCGAGGCGCAGCTCGACAACTTCCGCATGGAGGTCGGCGGGGGCGGCCTCTCGTCATACCCCCATCCCCGCAACATGCCCGACTTCTGGGAGTTCCCGACGGTGTCCATGGGCCTCGGCCCGATCAGCGCCATCTACCAGGCCCGGTTCAACCGCTACCTGCTCCACCGCCAGCTCGCCGACACGAGCGCCTCCCGGGTGTGGTGCTTCGTCGGCGACGGCGAGGTGGACGAGCCCGAGACGCTCGGCGCCCTCTCGGTCGCGGCCAGGGAGCGCCTCGACAACCTGACGTTCGTCATCAACTGCAACCTGCAGCGCCTGGACGGCCCGGTGCGGGGCAACGGCAAGATCATCCAGGAGCTGGAGGCCGCGCTGCGGGGCGCCGGCTGGAACGTCATCAAGGTCGTCTGGGGCTCCAAGTGGGACCCGCTGCTCGCGAGGGACACCGACGGGGTCCTCGTCAACAAGATGACGACGACCGTCGACGGCGAGTTCCAGAAGTACGCCACCGAGTCGGGCGCCTACATCCGGGAGCACTTCTTCGGGCCCGACCCGCGGCTGCGCCGCATGGTGGAGCACCTCTCCGACGAGGAGCTCCAGGCCCTGCCCCGGGGCGGCCACGACTACCGCAAGCTGTACGCCGCCTACAAGGCGGCCACCGAGCACGAGGGGGCGCCCACCGCCATCCTGGCCAAGACCGTGAAGGGCTGGACCCTCGGCCCCGAGATCGAGGCCCGCAACGCCACCCACCAGATCAAGAAGATGACCAAGGACCAGCTTCGGACCCTGCGGGACCGGCTGTACCTGGAGGAGGAGATCCCCGACCAGGCCCTCCTCGGGGACGAGGCCCCGTACTACCGCCCGGCCGAGGGCTCGGAGGCCCACGAGTACCTGATGGCCAGGCGCCAGGCCCTGCACGGCTCGCTCCCGAGGCGCGTCAACCGGTCCCGGGCCCTCGCGCCGACGAGGGAGGAGACCTTCGCCGAGCTGCTGGCCGGGTCCGGCACGCAGGCCGTGTCCACGACCATGGGCTTCGCCCGCCTGCTCCGCCACCTGGTCCGGGACCCGTCCATCGGGAAGCGGGTGGTGCCGATAGTGCCCGACGAGGCGAGGACGTTCGGGCTGGACGCGCTGTTCAGGGAGATCAAGATCTACGCCTCGTCCGGGCAGCTGTACACGCCCGTGGACGCCGGCCTGCTCCTCTCCTACGCCGAGGACCGCTCGGGCCAGATCCTGGAGGAGGGCATCACCGAGGCCGGCTCCATGGCCGACTTCATCGCCGCCGGCACGGCGTACGCCACCTGGGCCGCCCCGATGATCCCGTTCTTCATCTTCTACTCGATGTTCGGGTTCCAGCGCGTCGGCGACCTGATCTGGTCGGCCGGCGACATCCGGGCCCGGGGATTCCTGCTCGGGGCCACGGCCGGGCGGACGACGCTGGAGGGCGAGGGGCTCCAGCACGACGACGGCCATTCTCTGCTCCTCGCATCCACCGTGCCCAACGTCCGCGCGTACGACCCCGCCTTCGCGTACGAGGTGGCCGTCGTGGTGCAGGACGGCATCCGGCGCATGGTCGGCCCCGATGCCGAGGACGTCTTGTACTACATCACCCTCTACAACGAGAACTACGTGCAGCCCTCCCTCCCCGAGGGCCAGGCGGGCGACTGGGTGCGGGAGGGGATCCTCCGGGGGATCTACCGCTTCGCAGGCGGGGGGGGCTCGGGGGCCGGCGGCGGGGGCGCCAGGCGGGCCACCCTGCTCTTCTCGGGACCGGCCTGGAGCACGGCCATGGAGGCACGGGGCATGCTGGCCCGGGACTGGGACGTCGCGGCCGAGGCGTGGTCGGTGACCTCCTACAAGGCCCTGCGGGAGGACGCCCTGTCGGCGGAGCGCTGGAACCGCCTCCACCCCGGCCAGGCACCCCGAACGCCATATGTCACCGAAGTGCTGGCCGGGGCCGAGGGCCCCGTCGTGGCCGTCTCCGACTTCATGAAGGCCGTCCCCGACCAGGTCTCCCGCTGGATCCCCGCACACTTCACCCCGCTCGGCACGGACGGCTACGGGTGCTCCGACACCCGGGCCCACCTCCGCCGGCACTTCGAGGTCGACGCCCCCCACGTCGTGGTGGCGGTGCTGGCGGCTCTCGCCGCCACCGGTGACGGGAAGCCCGAGGAGGTGGCCGACGCCATCGCCCGTTACGGCATCGACGCCGAGGCGCCGGACCCTCGGCTGGCGTAGCGAGGGGGGGACAAGCAGGAACTGCCGTACCCGGCCGGAGGGGCCGGACCAGCCCTTGGCGCCGTCGGGCCGGACCAGCTGGGTCGGGTCGAGCTTGCGCTCCACATCCGTTGGAGTGGACCACCCGTGGTCTACGACCTGGAGCAGCCGGAGGACCGGGCCCGCGTCTACGAGCAGGTCCTCCGGGAGGGGACAGAGGATGACGTCCGCCTCTACGTGGATGCCGATGAGCTGCTCGATATGTGGGACCGCCTGGCCCTTCCACCGAGGGTGCGCCACGCCTGGGCGGCCTTGTTCGAACATCATCGGGACGTCGCCAGATGGAAGGAGCGCGGGCTGGAGTTGGCGATCGTCAACGAGCGTGCACGCGACCGTGACGCCGATCGGGACATGGGTCGATGAATGAGTAGCCTCTCCCTGTGGCACCCTCTTCTCTCGCCCTCTCCGGCCACGCCGCCGCCGACGAGCTCCTCGCCAGGGATCCGCTGGCCCTCCTGATCGGCATGGTCCTCGACCAGCAGATCCCCCTCGAACGTGCCTTCAGGAGCCCGTTCGACCTCGAGCAGCGTCTCGGGGCCAGCCTTGACCCCGGGGCCATCGCCGCCATGGACCCCGACAGGCTGGCCGCCGTCTTCGCCCAGCCGCCCGCCCTCCACCGCTTCCCCGGGTCGATGGCCAAGCGGGTCCAGGAGCTCTGCCGGGTCGTGGTGCAGGACTACGAGGGCAGGGCCGAGGACGTCTGGCGCACGGCCTCCACCGGGGACGAGCTCCTGGCCCGCATCAAGCGGCTCCCGGGGTTCGGAGAGCAGAAGGCCCGCATCTTCGTCGCCCTCCTCGGCAAGCAGCTGGCCGTGAGTCCGCCGGGCTGGCAGGAGGCGGCCAGGCCGTTCGGGACGCCGGGCAGCTACCTGTCGGTGGCCGACATCGACAGCCCCGAGGCCCTGGGCCGGGTCCGGGAGCACAAGGCGGCCGTCAAGGCCGAGGCGAAGGCGAAGGCGGCCGGCCGGGGAGGATGACCGGGACCGTCCAGCTGGGCGGCCGGCGCCTCTACCTGTGCACGCCGGACCGGCCCGACCTGGCGGAGTTCGTGGCCGCGTGCGTCCGGGGCGGGGTCGACGTGGTCCAGCTCCGTGACAAGGATCTGGACGCACGGCCCCTGCTGGCCAGGGCCCGTCTGGCTCGCGCCGTGTGCCATGACCTGGGCATCCCCTTCATCCTCAACGACCGGCCCGACCTGGCCCTGGAGGCCGGCGCCGACGGCGTCCACGTCGGCCAGGACGACGCGCCGCCGGCGCTCGCCCGCCACATCCTCGGGCCGTCCGCGATCGTCGGGCTGTCCACCCACGCCCCCGCCGAGCTGGATGCCAGCCGGGCTGAGCCGGTGGATTACGTCTCGGCCGGCCCCGTCACCCCGACTCCGACCAAGCCCGGGCGACCGGGAACCGGTCCCGAGTACGTCCGCTACGCCATGGCGGGGGCAGAGAGGCCGGTCTTCGTGACGGGAGGCGTCAACCCCGCGACCGTGGGCGCTCTGGTCGGCGCTGGCGCCCGTCGCTTCGTCGTCGTCCGCCACCTGACCCGGGC
>JBOGGR010000322.1:0-1950 GCA_050744025.1 Acidimicrobiales bacterium | reverse complement strand
CCTCTGGGGGTGCAGATCCTGGCTCCGAACCTGGGCGAGTCGGTGATGCTGAGGGTGGCCGCGGCGGTGGAGGCGGCGGCACCCCGGGCCTCGAAGGCGGCGGCGGTATGACTCAGCACGAGTGGGAGACGGTGGTGGGCCTGGAGGTCCACTGCGAGCTGCGCACCGAGACCAAGCTCTTCTGCGGCTGTCCCAACCGCTTCGGAGCCGATCCCAACACCCTGATCTGCCCGGTGTGCACGGGCCAACCCGGCTCGTTGCCGGTGCTCAACCGGGCGGCGGTGGAGCTGGCCATGCGCATCGGCCTGGCCCTCAACTGCCGGGTGGAGCCCTCGGTCTTCCACCGCAAGAACTACTTCTATCCCGACATGCCGAAGGACTACCAGGTCAGCCAGTACGACGAGCCCATCAACGTCGGCGGGGCCCTGGAGCTGGCTGACGGGAGCCGCGTCGGGATCGAGCGGGCCCACATGGAGGAGGACACGGGCAAGTCCACCCACGTCGGCGGGGGCGGCCGCATCCACGAGGCCACCCACTCGCTGGTCGACTACAACCGGGCCGGGGTGCCGCTCGTCGAGATCGTGAGCGCTCCCGACATCCGCTCCGCAGAGCAGGCGAGGGCGTACGTGAGCGAGCTGCGGGGGATCCTGGTAGCGACCGGCGCCTCGGACGGCAAGATGGAGGAGGGGTCGCTGCGGGTGGACGCCAACGTGTCCGTCCGCTCCGCCGGCGCCGCCGGCTACGGCACCCGGTGCGAGGTGAAGAACCTCAACTCGACCCGATCTCTCGGGCGGGCCATCGAGCACGAGGCGGCCCGCCAGGTCGCCATCCTGGAGGCGGGGGGACGGTTGGTCCAGGAGACCCGCCACTGGGACGAGGGGGCGGGGCGGACCCAGACCCTGCGGGGGAAGGAGGAGGCGTTCGACTACCGGTACTTCCCCGAGCCGGACTTGGTGCCCCTTGCGCCCGACCTCGACTGGCAGGCGCGGGCGGGAGCCGCCATCGGGATGCTGCCCGCGGCGCGCCGTGAGCGCCTTCAGGAGGTGCTCGGTGGTACGCCCACTGCCGCGCAGATCGATGAAGTGCAAGTGGTGGTCGAGCAGGGGCTGGACGACCTGGTGGTGGCAGCCGTCGACGCCGGCGCCCCCGCCGACCTGACGCTCGTTCGCGCTGCCAACGAGCTGGCCTCGGACCTCGACCGAGCACTCGCGTACGACCCTGCCAGCTTCGCGGCGCTCGTGGCGATGGAGGCCGCCGGGAAGCTCACGGCGACCCAGGCGAAGGCGGTGCTCGGCGAGCTCGTCGCCAAAGGAGGCGGTGACCCGGCGGAGCTCGCCAGAGCGCGCGGGTTCGAGCAACTATCGGAGGAGTCACTGTTTGCAGTCGTTCGGCAGGAGGTCGCGGCCCATCCGGACGAGTGGACGCGATATGCCGCCGGCGAGGACAAGCTCGCCGGGTTCTTCACGGGGCAGGTCATGAAGGCCACCCAGGGCAAGGCCGACGGCAAGCTCGTCGCCGCCGAGCTCCGCCGGCTACGCCTTCAGTCAGCCCAGTCAGGAGCGAGCGGGGTATGACTGCAGACGAGTGAAACGTTGGGGCGGACTATCTGGAGCCCTCCCGAAGTTCGTGATCGACGGCTCGTCGGATCCAGCTCGACACCGACCGGTCATCCTCGCCGGCGCGCTGGCGGATCTCCTCGACCGTCTCAGGCGGAAATCGCACGGGTACCAGTTCAGTCAGCTTCGGCCGACGTCGTCGAGGCGGCCCTTGGGGCTCCTGGTTCTCGCGCTTGGCATTGAACTCGTGCTCTTCGTGTCGCGTCATCTTCTTCGTCGTCATCGGTCCTCCCGGTATCGATTGGTGAGATGGTCGGCGGCGGCGTAGCACCCGATCGGTCTGAACCTGGTCGGGTCACCTGAACCCGACGACGCCAGTGGGATGACCAGGACC
>JBOGGR010000321.1:0-4814 GCA_050744025.1 Acidimicrobiales bacterium | reverse complement strand
GGGGGGCTCCGCCCCCCCCGCCCCCCCCGTGCTGCTCGTCGACGAGGTGGACCGCGCCGACGACGAGTTCGAGGCGTTCCTGCTCGAGATCCTGTCCGACTACTCGGTGACCGTCCCCGAGCTGGGGACGTTCCGGGCCGAGGAGCCGCCCCTCGTGGTGGTCACGTCCAACCGGACACGCGACGTGCACGACGCCCTGAAACGCCGCTGCCTGTACCACTGGGTCGAGCATCCCGACTTCGAGCGTGAGGTGGCCATCGTGGCGCTGCGGGCCCCGGGTGTGGCCGCCGGGCTGGCCCGCCAGGTCGCGGCCGCCGTCCAGGAGCTGCGCGGGCTCGGCCTGTACAAGCCGCCCGGGGTGGCCGAGACGATCGTGTGGGCCGAGGCGCTGGCCGCCCTGGGCCGGACCGAGCTCGACGAGGAGAGCGCCGGGCGGACGCTCGGGACCGTGCTCAAGTACCGGGAGGATGCCGAGCGGGTGCGCACGGCAGGAGTCGGGGACCTGGTCAGGGAGGCTGTGCTGCGGGGGTCGGGGCGGTGAGCGAGCCTCGGCCGCTGCGCCCGGGGCCGCCCTCGGCCGCTCGCCCGGGGCCGCCCTCGGCCCACCTGCCCGTCGGCTTCGCCCGGGCCCTGCGGGCGGCCGGTCTGGACGTGCCGGTGGGCTCGGTCGTGGCCTTCGCCCAGGCCCTCGGGCACCTCCGTCTCGACCGGCGCGAGGCGGCCTACTGGGCCGGCCGGGCCACCCTGGTGCGCCGGCCCGAGGACGTCGCCACCTACGACCGGGTCTTCGCCGCCTTCTGGCTCGGGCGGCTGGCAGCGCCGGCCGAGCCCCTGGTGGTGCCGGTGACCATCGCCGTCGACGACGAGGCCGAGGGGGAGGAGGCGGGAGCCGAGCCCGAGGAGGGCGGGGTCACCCTGGCCGTCCGCTACAGCCCCGCCGAGATCCTGCGGGCCAAGGATTTCTCGGCCTGCTCGCCGGCGGAGCTGGAGGAGGCGTACCGGCTCATGGCCGGGATGCGCCTGGGGGCCTCCCGCCGGCGCTCCCGCCGGCTGGTGGCCGCCCGCCACCGGGGCCGGAGGCCCGACCTGCGGCGGACCGTCCGCCACGCCCTTCGCTCCGAGGGGGAGCCGGTCCGGCGGGCCTGGTCGGAGCCGGGGGAGCGGCCACGGCGGGTGGTCCTCCTGTGCGACATCAGCGGGTCCATGGAGCCCTATGCCCGGGCGCTGGTCCGGTTCCTGCACGCCGCCGTCGCCGGAGGCACGAAGGTGGAGGCGTTCACGCTGGGGACCCAGCTCACCCGGATCACCCGGGAGCTGAGCCAGCACGACCCCGACGTGGCACTCCACCGGGCGGCCCACCGGGTGGCGGACTGGTCCGGCGGGACCAGGCTGGGAGAGGGGCTGGCCGCCTTCAACGACCGCTGGGGGGTGCGGGGCATGGCCAGGGGGGCCGTGGTCGTGATCCTCTCGGACGGCTGGGACCGTGGGGAGCCCGAGGTGCTGGCCCGGGAGATGGGCCGCCTCCGCCGGGTGGCCCACCGGGTGGTCTGGGTCAACCCGTTGAAGGCCACCCCGGGCTACGCCCCGCTGGCCCGAGGGATGGCTTCGGCCCTCCCGTACGTTGACGACTTCGTGGAGGGACATTCGCTGGCGTCGTTGGAGGGCCTGGCCGAGGTTGTAGGGCAGGACCGCACCGGCAGGGAGGTTCGCAGGCCGTGAAGGAGGTCATCGGGGACATCGAGCGGTGGCGCCGGGCGGGCCGCCGGGTCGCGGTGGCGCGCGTCGTCGGCGTCGAGGGGTCCGGTCCCCGGGACCCGGGTGCAACCATGGCCGTGAGCGAGGACGGGGAGGTGGCCGGGTCGGTCTCCGGCGGCTGTGTCGAAGGGGCGGTGGTGACCGAGGCCCTCGACGCGCTCACGAGGGGCGAGGGAGCCCGGCTGTGCACGTTCGGCTACTCCGACGACCAGGCCTTCGCCGTCGGGCTGACCTGTGGGGGGACCATCCACGTGCTGGTGGACCCCGGGCTGATCCCGGTCTACGACGGGCTGCGGGCGGCCCTGGCTGCCGAGGAGCCGGTGGCCCTGGCCACGGTGGCCGAGCTCTCCCCCGCAGAGGACGGGGAGGGGGACGTGCCGCCCCTCGGGACGAGCATGCTGGTCCGGGAGGGCGGCGATGCCGGCGGGTCGCTGGGCGACGAGGGCCTGGACCGGGTCGTGCGGAGGGACGCCCTCGGCGCCCTCGCGAGCGGGCTGTCCACCACCCGCCACTACGGCCGCCACGGAGAGGCCCGCCAGCGGGAGGTGGCGGTCTTCCTGGAGGTGTTCGCCCCCCCGCCCGCGATGGTCATCTTCGGCGCCGTGGACTTCACCGCCGCCCTGGCGCGGGTGGCCAAGACGCTGGGCTACCGGGTCACCGTGTGCGACGCCCGGCCGGTCTTCGCCACGCCGGCCCGCTTCCCCATGGCGGACGAGGTGGTGGTGGACTGGCCCGACCGGCACCTGGCCAAGGTGGGAGCCGGCCTCGGTCCCCGGGACGCGGTGTGCGTGCTCACCCACGACCCGAAGTTCGACGTGCCGGCCATCGTGGCGGCCCTCGACACGCGGGTGGGGTACGTCGGGGCGATGGGCTCCCGCCGGACCCACGCCGAGAGGGTCGAGCGCCTGCGGGAGGCCGGCGCGGACGAGGAGGGCCTGGCCCGGATCCTCGCCCCCATCGGCCTGGACATCGGGGCGAGGACCCCGGAGGAGACGGCGGTGTCGATCTGCGCCGAGATCATCGCCAGTCGCACCGGCCGGGACGCCCCCTCTCTCCGGGACGCCGACGGGCCGATCCACCCCAGCGCCCCCCGTGGGCCAGACTGATCGGATGAGCGACGAAGGCCAGGCGGGCCGGGGGCACGCCGGCGCCGGCTCCGGTGTCCCCGACCGGGTCCCGATGAGCGACGCCGGCACCAGCGGCCCCCCGCCGGTCAGGGTGTCCGACGCCGACCGCGACGCTGCCGCCGCTCGGCTGCGCGACCACTGCGGCGAGGGACGGCTGACCCTGGACGAGTTCCGGGAGCGGATCGGCGCGGTCTTCGCCGCCCAGACCAGGGCTGACCTGGACCGGGTCATGGTGGACCTGCCGGCCATCCCGGCCCCCGTCCCCGAGAGGGCCAGGCGGCCGTCCACCGGATGGACGGTGTCGGTCATGGGCGGGTCGTCCCGGCGCGGGCGGTGGCGGCCCAGGGCCAGGACCAACGTCGTAGCCGTCATGGGAGGCTGCGACCTCGACCTCCGCCATGCCGAGATCGACGGCGACGAGGTGGTCATCACCGCCGTGGCCCTGATGGGCGGCATCGACATAGTCGTCCCCGAGGGCATCGAGGTCGACCTCACCGGGATCCCGATCATGGGGGGCAAGGACCTGCAGGTGAAGCCCGTCCCTCTGATCCCGGGCGCTCCCCGCATCCGGGTCCGGGCTTTCCCGATCATGGGCGGGGTGTCCGTCCGCAGCAAGAGCGGCGACGACGCCTCGGGCGGCCCGACCGCGCTCGGCCCCGGCTTCGGCGGGCCCTTCGCGCACGGCTTCGGCGGGGGCTTCGCGGGTGGCCTCGGCGGTGGCCGAGGCCTGGGTGCCGGCCCTCCACCCTGGGGCCGGGGCGTGCGGGGCCGCCGGGCTCTGCGGGAGCAGATCCTGGCCGAGCGGATCCAGGCCCGGGCCGGGCGCCACCGCCGCGACCCGTGACGCTGGCCGCCGTCGTGCTGGCCGCCGGGGGCTCGTCGCGCTTCGCCGGCGCCACCCACAAGCTCGTGACCCCCTTCCGGGGGCGCCCGATGGTCTCCTGGTCCGTCGAGGCGGCCGCGGCGGCCGGCCTGGACGAGGTCGTGGTGGTGGTCGGGGCGGTGGACCTGTCGGCCGACCTGCCCGAGGGGGTCACGGTCCTCTCGAACGAGTCGTGGGCGACCGGCCAGTCCAGCTCGCTGGCGGTGGCCCTGGACTGGTGCCGGCGGCGGGACCACGGGGCAGCCGTGATCGGCCTGGGGGACCAGCCCCTCGTGCCGGCGGCCGCCTGGCGTGCAGTGGCGCAGGCCCCTCCGGCCCCGATCGTGGCCGCCACCTTCGCCGGGCGGCGGCGGCCGCCGGTGCGACTCGACCGGTCGGTGTGGCCCCTCGTCCCGCTGGCCGGGGACGAGGGCGCCCGGGCGCTGATGCGGGGGCGCCCCGATCTGGTGGCCGAAGTAGCCTGCGAAGGCGAACCGGCCGACGTCGACACCTTGGAGGATCTGCGGGCATGGAGCTGACCAACGAGTTCACTGTGAGCGTGCCGGTCGAGCAGGCGTGGGCCGTGCTCACCGACGTGGAGCGGATCGCCCCGTGCATGCCCGGGGCGGAGCTCCGTGAGGTCGAGGGGGACGAGTACCGAGGCGTCGTCAAGGTCAAGGTGGGGCCGATCACCGCCGAGTACCGGGGCGCGGCGCATTTCGTCGAGACCGACGAGGAGGCCCACCGGGCCGTGCTGCGGGCCGAAGGGCGGGAGACCCGCGGCCAGGGGAACGCCAACGCCACCATCACGGCCCTCCTCCAGGCTGATGGCGACGGCACCCGTGCGTCGGTGGTGACCGACCTGGCTGTCACCGGCCGGGTGGCCCAGTTCGGGCGAGGCGTCCTGGCCGACGTCTCTGCCAAGCTGCTCGGCCAGTTCGTGGCCTGCCTCGAGGAGACGGTGCTGAGCGGGGACGGGGCCCCGCCCGCTCCCGCCGCAGGTGGCCAGCCCGGCGCCGGCGCGGCGAGCGGTGCCGGGGAGAGCGGTGCCGGGGAGAGCGGTGCCGGGG
>JBOGGR010000320.1:0-14952 GCA_050744025.1 Acidimicrobiales bacterium | reverse complement strand
CACCCGCCCGGCACCGGGCGCCTCTCCCGGCCCCGGGCCGTGGCCCGGGCCGAGGAGCCGTCCGAGGACGGCAACCTTGCGGTCCAGGAGGGCCGGGGGGACCTCCCCCCTGTCCGCCCAGCGGCGCCGGAGCTGGGCGTACGCCACCCCGTGGAAGGTCCCGGCGGCCACCTGGTCCCGGATGCCGAGCCCGGCCAGGCGCCGGCGCAGCTCGCCGGCCGCCTTGCGGGTGAAGGTCAGGGCCAGGACGTGGGGGGCGAGGGCCTCACCCGTCCCCACGCGCCAGGCGATGCGGCGGGTGAGGACCCGGGTCTTGCCCGAGCCGGCTCCGGCCAGGATGCAGAGCGGGGCGGCCTCGACCAGGACCGAATGGCGCTGGGCCTCCGTGAGGCCGTGGAGGAGCCGCTGCGTCCCCGTGCCCCCCGCCGGCGGGGCACTCCCCGTGCCGGCCGGGAGCGAGTGCGCCCCCGCGTCCCCCGGGAGCCGGCAGGTCTCCATGCGGCCGACCGTACACACGGGGTGTGACAGAAAGGGTGGATGGTCCTCGCCGGCCAGTATGATCGCCCGGATCTGCCCTATAACGGGCATGTTCCTGGCATTGTGCGGCCCTCCAGGGCACAATGGCCTCATGCCCGACCCGGCGGTCACCCATCAGGACCTGGTGGAGCACCTGACCCGGACCACGGCGCTGGGCCGGGGTGAGGCGGCCCGCGTGGTGGCCGAGGTGTCCGCCTACTTCGCCGAGCCGGCCCGGGTCGTGGTCCGCCGTCGCCACCGGGAGCTGCAGGCGGCAGGGCTGACCAACCCGCGCATCTTCGAGCAGATCGCCGCCGAGCTGGCGGAGCGCCCCGTGGCTGCGCCCGACCTGTCGGCCCGCCAGCTCCGCCGGATCGTCTACGGCTGAGACCGTCCCGTTCGTGTGGAGGACCAGAGCGTGAGGAGGACCAGAGGATGTGTGGAATCGTCGGGTACGTCGGGGGCCAGCAGGCGGTCCCCGTCGTCATGGAGGGGCTGCGCCGCCTCGAGTACAGGGGCTACGACTCGGCCGGGCTCGCCCTGGTCGGCACCACTGGTCTCCGGATCCACAAGGTGGCGGGCCGGGTCCACGACCTCGAGGCGCGCCTGCCCCGGCGGCTGTCGGGCCACACGGCCATCGCCCATACCCGCTGGGCCACCCACGGGGCCCCGACCGACGCGAACGCCCATCCCCACCTGGACGCCTCGGGGCGGGTCGCCATCGTCCACAACGGGATCCTGGAGAACGCCGGCGAGCTCCGGGCCAAGCTGGCGGCCGAGGGGGTGCACCTCGCCTCGGAGACCGACTCGGAGGTGCTGGCTCACCTGATCGCCCGGTCGACGGCCGACAGCCTGGACGAGGCCGTGCGGGAGGCCCTGTCGATGGCCGAGGGCACGTACGGCCTGGCAGTGGTCGACGCCGCCAACCCGGACCGGATCGTGGCCGCCCGCAACGGCAGCTCCGTGGTGCTCGGGATCGGCGAGCGGGAGATGCTGGTGGCCTCCGACGTGTCGGCGCTGGTCCGGTACACCCGCCAGGTCGTCCACCTGGAGGACGGGGAGCTGGCCGTCCTCTCCCGCGACGGGTACCGCACCGCAACCCTCGACCGGCGGGTCACCACCCGGACCCCCACGACGGTGGAGGAGGAGCTCGGCCGTCACGACACCGACGGGCACCCGGATTTCATGCACAAGGAGATCCACGAGCAGCCGGCGACGCTGGACCGGGCCCTCCGCGGGCGCATCGACGGGCGCTTCGCCTCGGTCGTGCTGGGTGGGCTCGAGCTGGATGCCCGCCAGGTCCACCAGGTCCGCCGGGTCAAGCTCCTGGGCTGCGGGTCTGCCTACTACGCCGGCGAGCTCGGCGCCCACCTGATCGAGGGCCTGGCCCGGCTGCCGGCGGACGCCGAGCCCGCCGGCGAGTACCGCCACCGCAACCCGGTGGTGGAGGCCGACACGCTCTACGTGGCCATCAGCCAGTCGGGGGAGACCTACGACACGCTCGCCGCCGTGGACGAGCTGCGCCGCCGGGGAGCCAGGGTGCTGGGCGTGGTGAACGTCGTGGGCAGCGCCCTGGCCCGCTCCTGCGAGGGCGGCATCTACCTCCACGCCGGGCCGGAGGTGTCGGTCACGTCCACCAAGTCGTTCACGTCCACCGTGGTGGCCCTGGCCCTGCTGGCGGTCCACCTGGGCCGGGTGCGCGATCTCAGCCCGGCGGAGGGCATGCGCCTCCTCGAGGGCCTCCAGCGGCTGCCGTCCCAGGTGGAGCACGTCCTCTCGGCGGAGGACCACATCGCCGGGGTGGCCGCTCGCGTGGCGCCGGCCCAGAGCGTCATGTTCGTGGGGCGGGGGCGGGCCTGGCCGGTCGCCCGGGAGGGGGCGCAGAAGCTGAAGGAGGTCTCCTACCTCCATGCCGAGGCCTACCCGGCGTCCGAGCTCAAGCACGGGCCGCTGGCCCTCATCGACCCCGGCCTGCCCACGGTGGCCGTGCTGCCCGACGACGGTCTCCTCGGCAAGAACCTGGCCACGCTGGCGGAGATCCGGGCCCGGGGCGGACCGGTGATCGGGGTCACCACCGGGGAGGTCGAGCCGGCCCTCCTGGACGACGTGATCGTCGTCCCCCGCAGCGAGCCCGAGCTGGACCCCGTCCTGCTCACCGTCCCCCTCCAGCTCCTCGCCTACCACGTCGCGCGGACGCTCGGACGGGACATCGACCACCCCCGCAACCTGGCCAAGAGCGTGACCGTGGCCTGAGTGCCGGCGGCCGCCCGGCCGGCCCCGTCGGCCCCGCCGGCCCCGCCGCCGGCCGGGCCGGGAGGAGGTCGAGGGCGACAGGGCCCGAAGGCGACGGGGCCCGGACGCGACTCGGCCCCAAGTAGCCGGAGGCTCTCGCCTCCGGTCTCCTCGGGACCGGGTCGCCGGGCCGCCTCGCCGTTGGGGCTGGCACCCCGCCGGCGGGACGTATTGCCCTGACCCGACCGACCTCGCCCCTCGGCCACTCTGGGGGGGCGACCTGAGGCCTCCCGCTCCCCGGCGCCCGCTGGGCTGCGTCGTATCGAGCTAGGGGTCAGTCTGACGGCTCGCTGCCGTGCCGTCAAGGGGGAGATCAGCGGCTCGCCGCCCCGCCGTCGAGGGGGGACATCGGCCGGCCCGGCCGGCGAACTGCCGCCCACTATCGTGGGCCGGCCATGTTGAAGGCCTACGACGCCGGCCGGATCTTCGGGGAGAGGACCGGGGCCGGCGCTCCCTGGGTGCTGGCGCTCCACGGCTGGGGGCGGAGCCGCCGGGACTTCGACTCCGTCCTGGCCGCCTCCGCCGCCCCGGGCGACGCCGCCGGCCCGGCCACCGCCACCGGCCCGGTGGACGCCGTGGCGCTGGACCTCCCCGGCTTCGGCTCCACCCCGGCCCCGCCCGAGGGGTGGGGATCGGCCGACTACGCCCGTGCCGTGGTCCCCGTGCTGGCCGAGATGGTGGAGGAGGCTGGTCGCCCCGCCGTCCTGCTGGGCCACTCGTTCGGGGGGCGGGTCGCCGTCCACCTGGCCGCCGGGTGGCCCGACCTGGTCGGGGCGCTGGTGCTCACTGGGGCGCCACTGGCGAGGGTGGGCACCGGGGCCCGGCCCCCGAGCCGGCCATTTCGCGTAGGACGAGCCCTGCACCGGCGGGGGCTGATCGGGAAGCAGGCCATGGAGAGGCTGCGCCGGCGCTACGGGTCGGCCGACTACCGGGCCGCCACCGGCGTCATGCGGGACGTGCTCGTCCGCCTCGTGAACGAGGGCTACGAGGCGGAGCTGGCCGCCCTCGCCGGCCCGGTCGAGCTGGTGTGGGGAGCCGAGGACGCCGAGGTCCCGCTCTCCGTCGGGGAGGCGCTGTCGGCGGCGCTGGACGGGCGGGCCCGGCTGACCGTCTGCCCCGGGGTCGGCCACCTGACCCCGGTCGAGGCCCCCGAGACGCTGCGCCAGGCCGTCGAGCGCCACCGGGACCGGTGACCGCCGGCCTGTGGGCGGCGGCGCTGGCCGGCCTGGCCGGATCGGCCCTCGCCGGCGTGCGCTGGCTCCGGGTGGCCCAGCGGGAGCACTACCTCGGAGGTTCCCTCCCCCGGTTCGGCTGGCGGTGGTGGGGCGGGCCCGGCGGGGCCGGGCCGAACGGCCTCCTCTTCGCGGCGGGGGCGCTGGCCACCATCGGGTCCCTCGGCCTCCCGGCGGTCGGCGTGGTGGTGGCCGCGGTGGCGGCAGGCGGTCCGGCGGGCCTGTCGCTGCGGGGGCGGACCTCGAAGCTGGTCTGGACCGGGCGCCTGGCCCGCCTCGCCGCGGTGTGGGGGGCCGGGCAGCTCGCGGTCCTCGCCGGGTCGGTGGTCGTAGGAGTCGAGGTGGGCGGCTGGGCGGGAGGGGGAGCGGCCCTGGTCGGCCTGTTCACCCTCTCGGTCCCCCTGACCGTCGGCCTGGCGTGCTGGGCGACGGCGCCCCTGGAGCGGCGCCTGGCGGACCCGTTCGTCCGGTCGGCCGCCGAGCGGCTGGCCCGCGTCGGCCCGACGGTCGTCGCCATCACCGGCTCCTACGGCAAGACCACCACCAAGGGCTACGTCGCCCACCTGCTCGGGACGTCGCGCTCGGTGGTGGCGAGCCCGGCCAGCTTCAACAACCGGGCTGGCCTGGCCCGGGCCGTCAACGAGCACCTCGCGGTCGGGACGGAGGTCTTCGTGGCCGAGATGGGGACCTACGGCCCGGGGGAGATCGCCGAGCTGTGCTCGTGGACCCGGCCGGCGGTGGCCGTGATCACGGCCATCGGCCCGGTGCACCTGGAGCGTTTCGGGAGCGAGGAGCGCATCGTCGAGGCGAAGAGCGAGATCCTGGCCGGGGCTCGGGCGATCGTGCTGAACGTGGACGACGCCCGGCTGGCGGCCGTGGCCGCCCGGGCGGCGGGGGAGGGCTGTCGTGTGTGGCGGTGCTCGGGCCTCGACCCCTCGGCTGACGTGCACGTCGGGGTAGGAGGCGGAGAAATGGCAGCCGGCCCGCCCCTGGCCCCGTGCCCACCCTCGGGGGCCGCCCCCGAGCCGGGCCCCGTCGTCACCGTGAGGGGGCGCCGCCTCGGGTGCCTGGCGGCCGGCGCGCCCGGCGCCGGCTCCTGGGCGGCGCCCACCAACGTCGCCTGCGCCGTCGCAGTGGCCCTCGAGCTGGGGGTGGACCCCCCCGAGGTGGCACGGCTCCTCGGGAGCCTGCCGGTCGCTCCCAACCGCCTGAGCGTCCTCACGGCCGGAGGCGGGTTCACCGTCCTCGACGACACCTACAACTCGAACCCGGCCGGCGCCCGCCTGGCCCTGGCGGCCCTCGAGGGCGCCGGGACGGAGGGCGGCCGCAAGGTGCTCGTGACGCCGGGCATGGTGGAGCTGGGCCGGCGGCAGGCGGCCGAGAACGAGGCCTTCGCGGCGGCTGCCCGGCCGGTCGTCACCTACCTCGTCGTGGTCGGCCGCACCAACCGCCGCGCTCTCCTTCTCGGGATCGGCGCCGGCGACCGGGCGAGTGGCGATCCCGCGGCCGAGGCGGCCGCCGGCGGACGGCCGGGGCGCAGGCCCCAGGTGGAGGCGGTGGCCACGAGGGAGCAGGCGGTGGCCTTCGTCCGGGCCCACCTGGGCCCCGGCGACGTCGTCCTCTACGAGAACGACCTCCCCGACCACTATCCCTGAGCGCCGGCCAAGGGTGGCCGGGCCGAGCGGTACGCTCACCGACCGGGCGGCCAGGGCCGACGCAGTGAGGTGGACATGGGCAGCGCAGCGGTGATCTTCGGTGGGCCGTCCCCCGAGCACGACGTGAGCGTCCTCACCGGGCTCCAGGCGGCCAGGGCGCTGGCCGGGGGAGGGCCGGGCGGGGAGGCCGCCCCGCCCGGCGGAGGGGGGGTGCGGGCCCTCTACTGGGCGCGGACCGGGGACTGGTTCGAGGTGGACCCGGGGCTGGAGGGCGGTGACTTCGCGGAGGGCACGCCGCGGGGAGCGGCTCCGCTCCGCCTGGTCGCGGCTCCGGGTGGCGGGTTCGCCGGACGGGGCGGGGTCCTCGGCAAGGAGCGGCCGCTCGAGCTCGACGTCGTCGTCAACTGCTGCCACGGCGGCCCGGGGGAGGACGGCACCCTCCAGGCGGCCCTCGACCTGGCCGGCCTGGCCTACACCGGCCCGAGTGCCGCCGGGGCGGCCCTCGGCATGGACAAGCTGGCATTCGGGGCGGTCGTGGGCGCGGCCGGCCTCCCCTGCCTCCCGAGAGCCCTGCTTCCCCCGGGTGGTCACGACCAAGAGGCCGGGGAGCCCGGCTTCCCGGGGCCGTACATCGTGAAGCCCCGCTACGGCGGCTCGTCCATCGGCATCGAGGTGGTGGAGGACCTGCCCACGGCGAGAGCCCGGCTGGCGGCGAACCCGCACCTGCGCCGGGGCGCGGTAGTCGAGCCGTACCGGCCCGACCTCTACGACGTCCAGGTGGCGATCCGGTCGTGGCCGCGCCTCTCGCTGTCGGCGATCGAGCGGCCCCTGCGCTCGACTCCGGCCGCCGAGATCCTCTCCTACGCCGACAAGTACGTCGGCGGCGAGGGGATGGCGAGCGCCCCCCGGGAGCTGCCGGCCAGCCTCCCGCCCGGAGTCGAGGACGCCCTTCGCGACGCCGCCCTCCAGGTGGCCGTGCTGGCCGGGGTCCGGGGCGTGGCCAGGCTCGACTTCCTCCACGGCGACGGCGAGCTGTACGTGAACGAGGTCAACACTATCCCCGGGTCCCTGGCCCGCTACCTCTGGGTGGACCCCGCCGTCCCCTTCACGAGCCTGCTCGCCGACATGGTGGCCGAGGCCCGGGACCGGCCGCCCACCCACTGGACCACGGCGGGGGCGGACGGGACGGCCCTGCGGGCCGCCGGGACCATCGCCGGCAAGCTCGGATGAGCCGTGCGCCCGGTGGGCTGCTGGCTACGCTTCCGGAGGTGCCGTTCCCGACCAGGCTCCTGGACGAGGAGGAGGACGTGGTGGCCGACCTCCGGCCCCACTGGTCCCTCCTCTCCCGGCCCCTCCTCCTGACGCTGGCAGTGGTGGGCGGGGCCATCGCCGCCTTCGCGGTACCGGCCGTGCCGGCCCTCGTGCTGGAGGCCCTGCTGGCCGCCCTGGCCGCCTCCCTCCTGTGGCTGGCCGCCCGCTACGCCCGGTGGGCCACCACCAGCTTCGTGGTCACGACGGAGCGCCTGGTGCTCCGGCGCGGTATCTTCGGCCGCCACGGCCGGGAGATCCTCCTCTCCCGGGTCAACGACCTGGCGTTCGACCAGTCCCTCTGGCAGCGCCTCCTCGGGTGCGGGACCATCGTGGTCGAGTCGGGGGGCGAGCACGGCCAGGAGGTGGTGCCGAGGGTGCCCCGCCCGGCTGCGGTCCAGCGCCTGGTGGGCGCCGAGATCGAGCGGTCCCGGCGGGCCGGCCTCCCCGGGGCCGGCGGGCGCCCCCTGTCGATCCCCGAGCAGATCGAGAAGCTGGACGAGCTGTGCCGGCGGGGGATCATCTCCCGGGCGGAGCTCGACACCAAGCGGGCCCAGCTCCTGGACCGCTGGTAGCCGGCCGGTGCGCCCGGCCCGGGAGCCCCGCGGGCCGCGCCGGCCCCGCCGGCGGCTGGTGGGCTTCTTGGTGGTGGTCTCCCTGGCGGCCGCCGGGTGCGGCAACGCCCCCCCGGGCCGCTTCGCCGGGTCGGGCGGTCCCACGCCGGGGGTCACCCCCACCACGATCCGGGTGGGGGGCCTGGCCGCGGTCACGGGGCCTCTCGGGAACCAGTACGCGCCGGTGTTCGCAGGGGCGCAGGCCTACTTCGACATGGTCAACGCGAATGGAGGGGTCCACGGCCGCGAGATCGACCTGGTGGCCAAGCTGGACGACCAGACCGATCCCAGCACGGACGTGGCCCAGGCCCGGGCCCTGGTCGAGCGGTACAACGTGCTGGCGGTGGTGCCGGTGGCCACGCCCGAGTTCCAGGGGGCCACGTACCTGTCCAACCAGAGGGTGCCCACGTTCGGTTACAACATCAACCCGGCGCAGTGGTCGGCCGGCCCCACGATGTTCGGCCAGGACGGCTCGTACCTCGACCCCACCGGCATCGACGTGGCCGGCCCCTTCCTCGCAGAGAAGCTCGGGATCGAGCGGGTGGCGATCCTGGCCTACGCCGTCGCCCAGTCGGCCCAGTGTGCAGACGGCCAGGCCAAGTCGTTCCGCCAGTTCGGCTTCCACGTCGGCCTCGTGGACAGCAGCCTGCCCATCGGCGTGACCGACGCCGCCCTCTCCGCCGACATCGCGAGGATCGCGTCGTCGCGGGCCCAGCTCGTCGTGATGTGCATGGACGCCATCGGCAACTCGAAGGTGTCCGAGAGCCTCCGCCGGGCCGGCCTGTCCCACGTGGCCCAGTACTGGCTCAACGGCTACGACGAGTCCTTCCTCGACGCGTTCCGGTCGCAGTACGAGGGGGCCTACCTGACGGTGAGCTACGTGCCCTTCCAGGAGGCGTCCGCCTCGCCCGGCCTTCGCACGTACCTCGCCCAGATGCGCCGGCACTTCCCCCCCGGGGACATAGGCGAGGTGTCTCTGGCGGGGTGGATCAGCGCCGCCATGCTCGTGGAGGGACTGGAGCGGGCCGGCCGGGACCTGACCCGGGCGAAGCTGGTGGCCGCGGTCAACTCCCTCACCCACTTCACCGCCGGCGGGATCGAGCCGGCGGTGAACTGGCACGAAGACCACACGAGCACCGGCCCGCTCAACTGCTCGGCCTGGGTCCAGGTGCGCCACGGGCGGTTCACGCCGGTGTTCCACGAGCCCTTCGTGTGCCTGCCCACCGGCGCCACCTCGGTGGCTCAGCTCGTGGACCAGCCCGGGGCTGCGGGGGTCTAGGCGGTGGCCGGCCACTACATCGTCTCGGGCGTCCCGTTCGGGTGCGTCTACGCGCTGGTCGGGCTGGGGCTGGTCATCACGTACCGGGCCGCAGGGGTCTTCAACTTCGCCTTCGGGGCCCAGGCCTACCTCTCGGCCGCAGTGTTCTACGCCACGACCGCCGGGGCCCACTGGCCGGTATGGGCCGGGGCCGTCGTGTCGATCGTCGTCACGGGAGTGGGCGTCGGGCTCGCGCTGGACCGTCTGCTGTTCCGCTTCCTCCGGACGGCGCCGCTGGTGGTGAAGCTGGTCGTCAGCCTCGGGCTCCTCGTGGGCATACCGGCGGCGGTCCAGTCGACAGGGTTCGGGAGCGGGGCCAAGCTGGCCCCGCCCGGCCTCGGCCCCACGCCGGCCGCGGTGCTGCACGGCCCCGGCTTCATCCTCGACACCAACCAGCTGGCCGTGGTCGTCGCCACCGCGGCCATCGCCGTCGCCCTGGGGGCGCTCTTCCGCTGGACGGCGCTCGGGCTGCGGCTGCGAGCGGTGGTCGAGAGCCCCAGGCTGGCCCAGCTGGCCGGAGTGAACGCCGAGGCCGTCGGCTCGTGGGCGTGGGTCGTCTCGAGCATCATCGCAGGGCTGGCGGGCGTGCTGCTGGCCCCGCTCTACGGGACCGTCGACTCGATGAACTTCGACATCCTCGTGGTGGCAGCCATCGCCGCGGCCGTGGTCGGGGGTCTCGCCAGCCTGTCGCTGACAGTGGCCGGCGGGCTGCTGCTCGGCATCGGGCAGGAGCTGGTGACCGGCTACCTGCCCCTCGGCAGCGCGATCACTAGGGGCCTCCGGCCGTCGCTGCCGTTCATACTCCTGCTCCTCGTGCTCGTCTTCGTGGGCCCGGCCCTCGGCCGGCGCCGCCGCGGCACCGACCCGATGGCCGGCGTCGACCCGCCTCCCGTGCTGGCCGGCCCGACCCTCGCCCAGCGGCCCGTCCGGGCCCGGGAGGTGGGAGGCGTCCTCGGCGCGGCCGTGGTGTTGGTCGTGGTCCTGCTGGTGGCCCTGCCCCCGTACTGGCTGTACCTGGCCAGCCAGTGCGCGGCGACCGCCGTCATCTTCCTCTCCTTCACGGTGCTGGCCGGGATGAGCGGCCAGCTGTCGCTCTGCCAGGCCGAGTTCGCCGGCATCGGCGCCTTCGCCGCGGGCCAGCTCGCGAACCACGCCGACCTGTCGATCCTGGCCGGGCTGGTGGTCGGCTTCGGCATGGCCCTCGTGGTGGGCCTGATCGCCGCCATCCCCGCCCTCCGGGTGAGCGGTCTCTACCTGGCCCTGGCCACGTTCGCCTTCGGCCTCCTGCTCGACAACATCGCCTTCCCCCAGGCCTGGGCCGGCAACGGGGCGAGCGGCATCAGCGTGCTCCGTCCGCTCATCGGGCCGATCGCCTTCAACGCCACCAAGCCGTTCTTCGCCCTCGCGGTCATCGTGCTGGCGATCGTCGCCGCCGGCGTGGCCTGGCTCCGCCGGAGCACCATCGGCCAGTACCTGGCGGCAGTCCGCGGCAGCGAGCTGGCGGCCGCCTCGGTCGGGATCAACCCCCGGAGGGTGAAGCTGCTGGCCTTCGCCGTCTCGGCCGGCATCGCCGGGCTGGGCGGCGCACTGTACGGCTCGACCCTGGGGGCGGTCAGCCCGTCGAACTTCACGTTCTACCAGTCGCTGTTCTGGCTGGTGCTGGTCGCCATCACAGGGGTGCGGACGATCGGCGGCGCCATCGGCGCCGGCGTGGCCCTGGTCGTCATCCCCCAGCTCCTCTCGATCGGAGGCGTCGGCCTGGGCGCCCTGGCCGCGGTGGTCTTCGGCTTCGGCGCCCTCAGCTACATCCGCCATCCCGAGGGCCTGGTGGCATGGCTGGGCAGGATGAGCGCCGAGGCGGGCGCGGGCCTGGCCGGGCGGTGGAGGGGGCGCCGGGGAGGGGGGCTCCCGGCCGAGCCCGGGCCGCCCGGGGCGGAACCGTGACGGACGGCGTGAGGGGCGGGCCGGAAGGCGCGCTCCCCGGAGGAGCCGAGGGTGGGGGGCTGGGGCTGGGAGGCGAGTCCGCCGTCGGGGCGGCCGCCCGGTTGGCGGCGGTGGACCTGGCCAAGCGGTTCGGCGGGGTGCTCGCCCTGCTCGGGGTCGACCTGACCGTGGGCCAGGGCGAGGTAGTCGGCCTCCTCGGGCCCAACGGGGCCGGGAAGACCACCCTCTTCAACTGCCTGCTGGGGGTGGACAAGCCCGACAGGGGGCGGGTCTGGCTGGACGGCCGCGACGTGACGCGGCTGCCGGTCCACGAGCGGGCCCGGCTCGGGATGGCCAGGACCTTCCAGCGGGTGGAGCTGTTCGCCGAGCTGACGGTCCGCCAGCACCTGTCGGTGGCTGCCCGGGCCCGCAGCAGGGGGGGCGGGATGCTGGCCCGGCCGGACGGCAGGCGGGCCGGCGGCGAGGAGGCGACACAGGTCGATGCCATCCTGGAGCGGCTGGGGCTGACCGAGGAGGCCGACGTGCCGGCCGAGGCCCTCAGCCTCGGCCGGGCCCGGCTGGTCGAGCTGGGACGGGCTCTGGCCACCGGCCCATCGGTCGTCCTGGCCGACGAGCCGTCCTCGGGCCTGGACGACCGCGAGCGGCGGGCCCTGGCCCGCACCCTCCCGGCGGTAACCGAGGGGGGGACGGCGGTCCTGCTCATCGAGCACGACATCGACCTGGTGCGCAGGGTGACCTCGAGGCTGTACGTGCTGGAGGCGGGCTCGGTCATCGCCGCCGGCCCCACCGGCGAGGTGCTGGCGGAGCCTCAGGTGGCCCGGGCCTACCGGGGCCCCGCGGGGCGGCCATGACCGGCCCGGGAGGCCGGTCGGGGGGCACAGCCGGCCCGGGAGGCCGGTCGGGGGGCACAACCGGCCCGGGAGGCCGGCGGGGGGGCACAGCCGGCGGCCCCACCTTGCTGGAGCTCGACGGGGTGGACGCCGGCTACGGCCGCTTCCGGGCCCTGTTCGGCGTCACCCTGGAGGTGGCCGAGGGCTCAGCCGTCGCCATCATCGGGCCCAACGGCGCCGGCAAGACGACCCTGGCGCGGGTCTGCTCGGCCCTCATCCGGCCGAGCGCCGGCCGGGTCCGCTTCGGCGGACGGGACATCGACGGCCTGTCGCCCAACGACCTGGCCCGCGACGGCCTGGTCCACGTCCCCGAGGGCGGGTGGGTCTTCGCGTCGCTCACCGTGGAGGAGAACCTGGTCCTGCCGTTCCGCCAGGAGCTGGGCCGCCGCGGCGTGGAGCCGGCGCTGGCGCAGGCCTACGCTTCGTTCCCCCGCCTCGGGGAGCGGAGGCGCCAGCTCGGCGGGACGCTGTCGGGGGGCGAGCAGCGCCTGCTGTCCCTGGCCCGGGTGCTCACCCGGGCCCCCCGGCTGCTCATCGCCGACGAGCTGACCCTCGGGTTGGACCCGGGCATGGTGGACGAGGTGTACCGGGTGCTCGCGAGGATCGTGGCGGCCGGCACCACCGTCCTCGTGGTCGAGCAGAGGATGGCGAGGGCGCTGGACCTGGCGGACCGGGTCGTGCTGCTCCGCCACGGCAGGGTGGTCCGGGAAGGCCCGGCCCAGGAGCTGGCCGCGGATGCCGAGAGGCTCCTGGAGGGCTGAGGGGCGGGCGCTCCGGGCCGGCCTCAGGTCGGGCAGTGGGAGCCGGTGAGGCTGACCAGCGAGCAGAAGGTCGTGCTGCTCACCAACCAGCGGCCGTTGACGTCGACCGCCTGACCGGTGGCACTGGGGAGGAGGGCGCT
Source organism: Acidimicrobiales bacterium (assembly GCA_050744025.1). Classification (GTDB taxonomy): domain Bacteria; phylum Actinomycetota; class Acidimicrobiia; order Acidimicrobiales; family JAJPHD01; genus JBOGGR01. Next base: position 2,282 of record JBOGGR010000320.1, on the reverse strand, counting down.
CCCGTTGGTGGAGAGGGCGTAGCTGACGGTGGCGTGGGTGCCGTTGACCTTCACGGCCTTGACGTCGGCGGTGGTGCCGGCGGGCAGGAGCTTGCGGACCTTGGTGATCAGAGGCTTGTACTTGGAGCCGTCCTGGAGGAGGGCCACCTGCTTCGACTCGGGCGTCGCGGCGTCGAAGAAGGTGGTCCAGGTCTTGGTGACGGCGGCCTTGGCCTGAGCCGGCGAGGCAGTCGTCGTCGGGCTCGGGCCGCCTCCTCCGCAGGCCGCAGCCCCGAGGCCGAGGAGGGCGAGGAGGGCGGCGAGGAGCGCTCCCCGGCCGGCGAGGCCGGATCGGGCCCGCAGGGCGCGGCCGTCGCCCGGCAGCGCCCGCAAGACCCGACCGTCGCCCGGCAGCGCCCGCAAGTCCCGACCGTTGCCCGGCCGGCCGGCCCCCTGCACCGATGCCTGCATGTGGCCACCTCTCGTGTCGCGGCTCTGGATCCCATCGTAGTGAGCAGCCGGGGACCGGCGACCGAGCACGGGCCGCAAGCCCACGACTTCAGTCGTGGTCAACGGCCGTTGGGGCGAAGCCCGACATCCCCCGTGAGTGGCAAGCGACAACAGCCGGGTGGCAAGCGACATGCAGGAGTGGGTTGCCGATCGACGTCGGGGGGGAGGTGATCGAGCTCGAGGTGATGCCCGGCCACGTGCACCTGGTGGTCGAGGTCCCACCCGCTGTCGCCCCGCCGAAGCTCGTTCGGTCCTCGAAGGGGCGCTCGTCGAGGATGCTGCGCGCTGAGCTCGCGGAGGCGCCCCCGCTCGATACATCGGGACAAGGTGGCGGGGCCGGGAGGGCCCTTGGCCCGAACAGGAGGCCCGGGGGCTGGTCGCCACCACGCCAAGTCAGGACGGCCGCGGCAGTCGTGCCAAAGTCCCCTCTCGCCAGACCAGACCAGATGGCCACCCGCGGTCAGGTCAGCCGGAACGAGTGGCCCCCAGCACACGACTGGGCAGCCCTATGAGGGAACGGCTCCAGGGACAGCGGTGTCTTCGTGCTACGTGGGTCACCACCGGATCCCAGGAGGCGAGAGATGAGCATGTTCGAGCGCAGCGGCGACCGCCGCGGCCCGAGCTCCGTGCTGGTTCGAGTAGCGACGGTGCTGGCCGCGGTTGAGGCCGCCGTGGCGGTCGGCCGCCCCGCCGGTGCCGTGCCAGTGGCCTCCAGCTCGTCGGTACTGGTGGGCAGCTCGCCGGCAGCGAGCGGCGGCTGCTCCAAGGTCCTGCCGGTGGGAGCCCGAGTTGTGGGCATGGCCAGGACTTCCGACGGGGGCGGGTACTGGCTGGTGGACCAGCTGGGCGGGGTGGCGGCCCTCGGCGACGCGGCGTTCCATGGCTCGGCGGCCGGCCTGAGGCTGACGGCCCCCATCGTGGGGATGACCGCCACCCCCGACGGAAAGGGCTACTGGCTGGTAGGGGCGGACGGAGGAGTGTTCTCCTTCGGGGACGCCGCCTTCCACGGCTCGGGCAACGACAAGCTGGCCAGCGCCGCCACCGCGATCACCGGGTCGGCCGGGGCCAGCGGGTACCGGCTGGCAACCGCCACCGGCGGCGTCTACGACTACGGGACGGCCGGCTTCCACGGGGCGGCCCTGCTCACCGGCGCCTGCCAAGGCGCACAGCCCGGTGAGCCGGGCGTGGATGCGACAGCCGGGCAGTCCAGCGGCGCAGCAGGTGGCCTGGAGACGGTCGTGTTCCACCTGGTCAACCCATCGTCCACGCCCTGCACGGTGCAGGGCTACCCAGGCTTCCAGCTGTTCGACGCCGCAGGGCGGCCAATACCCATCCACCTCGCCGACCAGGGACCCGCCCATCCCTGGTGGGCCCTGCCCAGGCCCCGCGGCCACCAGCGTCGTGGTCACGCCTCCCCCCGGACCGCGCCCGGCGGCCGCCATCCCTGCGCCCTCGCCGCCGCCCCTTCGGCTGTGCACCCCCACCGTGTCAGTCGGTCCAGTGGGCGCCGGCACCACGGGGAGCTACTGACACCGGGAACGGGGCAGGCCTCGGTCCAGACGGCCCTCCATCTCACTACGACGCCCTGCCCAGGGTCAGTCCTCCAACACCTGACCGAGTCCCCGGCCGGACGCTGTGCCGGGCGCATGGCCCACGAGGAGCCGTCGGGGTAGGCAACCGTTGGCACAATAGTGAGTGGTACCGAGCGTACGAGTGATCGAGTGATACGCTGCGGTGGTGAATCTGACGGAGTGGGCGCGGCGCCAGGGCGTTCATCCCCAGACCGCCTACCG
>JBOGGR010000319.1:0-3565 GCA_050744025.1 Acidimicrobiales bacterium | reverse complement strand
GCCCGGGGCGGGGCCAGCGGTGACGGCCGTCCTCCCGGCCGCCGGGGACCCGCCCCCGCCGGAGGCCATCGAGGCGGCCGTCCGGGCCCTGGCCGACGGCCGCCTGGTGGGGGTGCCCACCGACACGGTGTACGGCCTCGCGGCCGACCCGTTCCGCCCCGGGGCCACGGACGGGCTCTTCGCCGCCAAGGGGCGGCCCCGGACCGTGGAGCTCCCCGTGCTCGTCGCCGACGTGGCCCAGGCGCTGTCCCTGGCCGTCGCGGTGCCGGCCGCCGCCCGGGCCCTGATGGCGCGGTGGTGGCCGGGCGCCCTGACCCTGGTCCTGCCCCGGCGCCCCGGCCTGGCCGCCGACCTGGGCAGCGACGAGGCCACCGTCGGCGTCCGCTGTCCCGACCACCCGGTGGCGCTGACCCTTGCCCGGCTGGCCGGCCCCCTCGCCACGACCAGCGCCAACCGGCACGGCCAGGACCCGCTGGAGACCGCTCCGGACGTGGTCGCCACCTTCGGAGAGGCGGTGGCCGTGGTCCTGGACGCCGGCCCGTGCCGGGGCCGTCCCTCCACCGTCGTGGACTGCACCGGGGTGGAGCCCCGCTGCCTGCGGCCCGGCCGCATCCCCTGGGACGAGGTGCAGGAGAGCTTGCGCTGAGCCCGGCGGGGCCGGCCGCCGCCCCCCTCTCGAGAGGGCGCGGGAGCCGTTCGGCCCCCGGTGGCGCGATGCCGCCGCCGGTAGACTCCGGCCATCGACGTCCTCGTCCACAGCGCCGCCGGCCCCCGCCGCCGGCCCCCGGCTACAGCCGGCCCCGCCCGGTCCGGCGCAGCCCCGCCCCCCGCCGCCGGCGCCCCGCCTGCCGCCCAAGGAGCCCGCCGATGACCGACCCTGCCGCCCCCGCCGCCAGCCCCGTCCTCGCCGCCGAGGACCCGGAGCTCGCATCCATCGTCGAGGCCGAGATGGAGCGCCAGCGCAGCACGCTCCAGCTCATCGCGTCGGAGAACTTCACCTCCCCGGCCGTGCTGGCCGCCGCCGGGACGGTGCTCACCAACAAGTACGCCGAAGGCTACCCGGGGAAGCGCTACTACGGGGGCAACCGCGTGATCGACCAGGTCGAGGACCTGGCCCGGCGCCGCCTCCGCGACCTGCTGGGTGCGGAGCACGCCAACGTCCAGCCCCACTCCGGCGCCAACGCCAACGCCGCCGCGTACATGGCGCTGCTGGAGCCCGGCGACACGGTGCTGGCGATGCGCCTGGACCAGGGGGGCCACCTGACCCACGGCTCCCCGGTGAACTTCAGCGGCCGCCTGTACCGCTTCGTCCCCTACGGGGTCACCGCCAGCGACGAGCGCATCGACCTCGACCAGGTGGGGGAGCTGGCCCGCCGCGAACGGCCCAAGCTCATCGTGGCCGGCGCCACCGCCTACCCGAGGATCATCGACCCGGCTCCTCTCCGGGCCATCGCCGACGAGGTCGGAGCCCTGTTCCTGTTCGACGCGGCCCACGTGATCGGCCTGATCGCCGGCGGTGTCCACCCGAGCCCGGTCGGGGTCGCGGACGTGGTCACCTTCACGACCCACAAGACGTTGCGGGGGCCGAGGGGCGGGGCCATCGTGTGCGGCCCCGAGCTGGCCCAGGCCGTCGACAAGGCGGTGTTCCCCGGGCTCCAGGGAGGGCCCCTCGAGCACATCATCGCGGCCAAGGCCGTCGCCTTCGCCGAGGCGGCCCGGCCCTCCTTCGCCGGGTACGCGGCCCAGGTGGTGGCGAACGCCAGGGCCCTCGCCGGGGCCCTCGCCGACCAGGGGTTCCGGCTGGTGTCGGGAGGGACCGACACCCACCTGCTCCTGGTCGACCTGCGGACCTTCGACCCCGACCTGTCGGGCAAGGAGGCACAGGAGGTGCTGGACCGCGCCGGCATCACCTGCAACCGCAACCAGATCCCGGGCGACCCACGGTCCCCGTTCGTCACGAGCGGGCTGCGCCTGGGCTCCCCCGCCCAGACCACGGCCGGGATGCGGGAGGCGGAGATGGCCGACATCGCCGCACTCATCGGCCGGACGCTCCGGCACCGCCAGGACGCGGCCGAGGTGGCGGCCGTGGCCGAGGAGGTCGGGCTCCTCTGCTCCAAGTTCCCACCGCCGGGAATGGGGCCCGGCAGGGCCTAGCCCAGTGCTCGCCTACCTGGCCGTCCTGGCCATCGCCGCCGTCGGGACCTACCTCCTGACGTTCCCGGTGCGGCGCCTCGCCGTGCGCTTCGGCGCGGTCGTCCTCCCGGACGAGCGCCGGGTCCACGAGCGGGCCACCCCGACGGTCGGGGGCACAGCCATGTTCCTGGCATTCCTCGTCGCCATGGTCGTGGCTTCCCAGCTGCCCCAGTTCCACGCCGCCTTCCAGGGCTCCTCCGAGCCGCTGGGGGTCGTGCTCGGCGCGACGATCATCTTCGCTGTCGGCCTGGTCGACGACCTGAAGGAGGTGTCTGCGCCGGCCAAGGTGGCCGGGATGGTGCTGGCAGCCAGCGTCCTCTACTTCGAGGGCGTGACCATGGTCTGGTTCAAGATCCCGGGCGCCGGGGTCTTCGTGCTGTCCCGGGCCATCCTGCCGCTCCTCACCGCCGTGTGGGTGGTGGGAATGGCCAACGCGATCAACCTGATCGACGGCCTGGACGGCCTGGCCGCCGGCATCCTCGCCATCGCGTCGGGGACGTTCTGCCTCTACAGCCTCCACCTCGTCCACCTGGGCTCGCTGTCGTCGGACAACATCGGGCCGCTCCTGGCGGTGATCGTCTGCGGGGTGTGCCTGGGGTTCCTGCCCCACAACTTCCACCCCGCCCGGGTGTTCATGGGCGATGCCGGGGCGCTGCTCCTCGGCCTCTTGATGGCCGCGTCCACCAGCGTGGTGGGCGGGCGGACCACCGACGTGAGCAGCCAGACCTACTTCTTCTTCGCTCCGCTCTTCATCCCGTTCGTGATCCTCGGCGTGCCCATGCTCGACACGGTCTTCGCCATCGTCCGCCGGACGGCCCGCCGCTCGGGAGTGTCCACTCCGGACAAGGAGCACCTCCACCACCGGCTGCTCCAGATGGGCCACGGCCACCGCCGCTCGGTGCTGATCCTCTGGGCGTGGACGGCCATCCTCTCCGGCTTCGTCATCTACCCGGTGTTCAGCCGCCGCGGCAACGCCATCATCCCCTTCGCCGCGGCCGGCCTGGCCGTGGCGCTGTACACGGCCTTCCGCCCCGGCCTCCGGCGCTGGAGCCGGGTGCCCGAGCGCCCGGCGGCCGTCGGCGAGGGCGGCGCCGGCGGCGACGGGGCCGGCTCTTCGGGGCGGCGGGGGATCGCGTCGGAGCGCCTCGCCGAGGTCATCGCTATCGGGGAGGCCCGGCGGCTCGACGCCAGCCGGGGCCAGGGCCCCGGCAGCTCGGGGTCCCGAGGCCGGGGCGGCCGCAAGGAGGGCCCGGGAGCACACCATTGACGCTCCTCCCGCGCCGGCCGGGCCGAGGTTTGCGGTCGGCGGCCAGGGGTGCGAGGATGCCGCCCCGAGGGATCCGAGAAAGCGCCGCGATCCCTGCCCGGCCCC
>JBOGGR010000318.1:0-8437 GCA_050744025.1 Acidimicrobiales bacterium | reverse complement strand
CCCGCCTCGGCCGGTCCCCGGCCTCCCGCCTCGGCCGGCCCCCGGCTCCAGGCCCCCTGCTCGTTGTGCAAGTCACTTGCGGAACGGCTAGAGTCCGGGTGTGCCCCGACCTCCCCGCATCGGCGCCGCCCTCGAGCAGGTGCTGGCTCGTGACGCCCGCCACGACTGGTCGCTCGAGGACCTGCACGACGCGCTGTCCGGGCAGGGGGTGGTGGCCGACTTCTCCTCGGTCTGGAGGGCCGTGGGCCGCCTCGAGGAGGAGGGCAGGGTCCGGCGGCTGGAGCTCGGCGGGGGCCGGCCGCGGTACGAGGCCATCGGGCCCCACCACGAGCACGTCCGCTGCGACCGGTGCGGGGCCGTGGCCGAGGTCCCGTGCTGCGTGCTGGACGAGGTGGCGACCATGGTGGGGGCGGCCACCGGATACCGGATCAGCGGGCACCACCTGGTCCTGACCGGCCGCTGCCCGGCCTGCTCCGGCCGGGGGCCTCGGACGACTGGGACGGCGGGGACCACTGGGACGGCGGGGACCACTGGGACGGCTGGGACGGCGGGGACCACTGGGGTGCGCCGGGGGCCTCGGACGGCCCGGAGGGCGGGGTCCCGGTGACCACGACCGTGGCCGGGCTGCTCGGCGGCATCAACCTCTTCGACCCCACTCACGTGGCCGCCACCGTGGCGCTCCTGACCGCCTTCCTGCTGGGCATGGTCCACGGGGTGACGCCCGACGAGCACACCTGGCCGATCACCTTCAGCTACTCGGTGGGCAGCTACTCGAGCCGGGGAGGCTGGCGTGCGGGCGTGCGCTTCTCGGCCGCGTTCACCCTGCAGCGGGCCATAGGGGCCGAGCTCGCCTACTTCGCCCTCACGGCTGTCGACTCGGCCCTGCGCTGGGACTACGGCATCTACGTCGTCGTGGGGGCGGTGATGGTCCTCTCGGGCCTCGCCATCCTGGGGAGGGGCCCGGCGTGGTGGCGGTGGAGGCCGCGCCGCGGCGGGGCTGGCGGTGGCGGCGAGGCTGGCCCCGCGGGCGGCAGGGCCGTGGGTGGGCGCCGGGCTCCTCATCCCCTGCTGCCATTCCTCCACGGCTTCATCGCAGGGTGGGGCGTGGGGGCCTTCGCCATCATCGTGTACACGGTGCTGGTGCCGACCATGCCGAGCGCGTGGGTGGGCTGGGTGCCGGGCGCGCTGTTCGGGCTCGGGACGATGGTCACCCAGGCCGTGGTGGGGACGGCGTTCGGGGCGTGGATGGCCCGGCGCCGCCTGCCGGACTCGGTTCGGGCCGACGTGGCCCGCACGGTCAGCGGGCGGACGCTGGCGGGGGGCGGGGCGGCCTTCCTCGTCGCCGGGCTCATCGGGGTCCTGTGGCCGCACGTGCTCGACGGCCTGGCCATCGGGACCGGCATCCGGGTGCACAACCTGGACCACATCGACCTCGGCTTCTTCCTGGCCGTGCCGGTCGTGTTCGGCTTCGCGGCCCAGGCCTTCTGGTCGAGCACCCGCCGCCTCCTCTCCGGCGCCGGCGTGGACGGCGGGGGAGTGGTCGCCGAAGGCTGAGGCGCGGCCCTGCGTGCCTGCATGCCTGCTACCATGGTGTCATGCCCCAGATGACCTGGCGTCCGAGCGACGACCTGCTCCAGCGAGTCCGGCATGCGGCGGACCGGGCCGGGCGCAGCATGAACGACTACGTGAGCGCCGTGCTCGACGCCGCCACCGACCCTGCGCTGGCCGGGGGGGAGGCGGAGAGGCTCCGCGCCCGCCTGGACCGTGCCGGGCTCCTCGTCCCCCCCGGGCGCCCGCGCCGGCGGCCCCCCGCCGATCGGGTCGAGCCGGCACGGGCTGCCGCCGGGAGGGGGACTCCGCTGGCCCAGCTCGTCAGCCGGGGCCGTTGATCTGCTTCGCGGACTCCTCCGCCGTGGTGAAGCTCTACGCCGGCGAGGAGGGGGCCGATGCCGTCCGGGACCTGAGCGGCATCGCAGTCGCCCAGATCGCCCGCGTGGAGGTGCCAGCCGCGCTCTGGCGCAAGCACCGGCTCGCCGAGCTGACGGCGGAGGAGGCGGGAGTGCTCACGGCCGAGCTCGAAGCCGACTACTTCGGCACCGACGAGGAGCCACCGCGCTTCGTCGCAGTGGCGACGACGGCCGGGCTGCTCGACGAGGCGGCGCGCCTGTGCGCGGCCCATGGGCTTCGCGCTTACGACGCCGTCCAACTGGCGAGCGCCCTCTTGGCTCGCGCCCTGGACGACAGTTGCGCCACGATCGCCGCCTTCGACTCGTCGCTGCGGGGGGCCGCCGCCGCAGAGGGCTTCGCCCTGTTGCCGGCGGAGGTGTAGCCCCCCCCCGCCCTGCCCCGCTCCCGCCCGGTGCCGGCCCGCCCGGTGCCGCCCCGCCCGCCCGGTGGTCCCGCTCCCGGGCCGGGCGAGCTACGGCGGGGGCAGCAGAGCGGCCACCGACTTGTGGCAGTGCCCGGCCTCGGGGTCGGCGAGCGCTACGAGGACGTGGCGGACCCGGTGGCCGAGCACGGTAGCCATGGCGTCGCCGGCCAGGCGCGGACGGCCGGTGGAGGAGACGATGGACCGGACCCGCCGGTCGAGCACGGGCAGGCAGTGGTCGAGCCCGTCCCACTCGAAGCGGGCCTTCACAGCCCCGTCCAGGCCGACCACGAGCTGGGGGCCGCGCGACGGCCGGACCAGCGCCAGGGAGGGGTGGGTGCCGGGGACGAGCCAGTAGGCGATGGCCGGCCCGGGGAAGCCGAGGAGGGGCCGGCCGGTGGGAGCGGCCAGCGCGCGGAGGTGGCGCCGCACGCGGCGGCGGGGGAGCCGGCCTGCAGGCTCTGGCGGGCCCTCGAAGGTGGCACCCTCCGGACGGGCGAGGTCGGGCGGCCCGTCGTCGCCGGCGATGACCGCGGTGACGAACTCGTACGGTCGGAGCCCGGGATCGGCTGGGGGCTCCCAGCGTCCCCTGACGAAGGCGCCGGAGTCCACGTCGATCCCGGCGCAGTCCCCGGGCCCCGACGAGAGGCAGATGAGGCGGAGGCGGGTCCCGGGCCGGGTGGCCCGAGTGGGGGTGGGGTTCGTGAGGACAGTCGCCACGGATCCCTATCGTGGCCGTTCGGGGCGGCCCGCGGGGGGATACCCGGGCCCGGACGGCCGGCGGCAAGGGCCGGGCCGGCCGGCCTCAGCGGCCGCTGCGCCCCGCCGCCAGCTGGTCCTCCAGCTCCTCCGCCGTGTGAGCCGGAACGCCGCAGGTGTAGTGGCGGCAGACGTAGGCCACCCCGGGGGCCCGGCCCTCCCAGAGGGGCGAGACGTACGGCTCCCCCCAGGCCAGCACCGCCCCTGGCCGCCAGCGGGACTGCACCGCCCCGACCAGGTCGTCGCGGCTCCCCACCACCGCCACCTCGGTCGTCCCCGAGGCGAGGAGGTCGACTGCAGCCAGGGCGTGGGTCAGGGCGGTCGGCTGGGCGGCCAGCACGGGCCCGACCAGGTCCAGGATGGCGCCGGCGGCCTCGGTGTAGCGGGCCTCGCCGGTGAGGACCCCCAGGCGCAGGAGAGCCACGGCCGCGACCGAGTGGGCTGACGGGGTGGCGCCGTCGTAGAGGTCCTTCGACCGGACTATGAGGCGCTCGGCGTCGTGCCCGGTGGTGAACAGGCCTCCGCCATCAGGGTCCCAGAACAGCCCCAGCAGGCCGTCGGCCGTCTCCGTGGCCGCCTCGATCCACCTGGCCCGGCCGGTCAGCTCCGCCAGGCGGGTGAAGCTGTCGACCAGCCATGCGTAGTCGGCCGCGTAGGCCAGGTGCCGGGCCTGGCCACCCTGCCAGGAGCGCAGCCACCGGCCGTCCCCGGGCCGGCGCAGCGCCCCGAGCAGGAACTCGCCCAGGCCGGTGGCCGCCACCCTCCAGTCCTGCCTCCCCGTGGCTCCGGCCGCCTCGGCCAGCGTGGCCAGGAACATGGCGTTCCACTCCGTGAGCACCTTGTCGTCGAGACCGGGCCGGACCCGGGTCGAGCGGGCCTCGAGCAGCCGCAGGCGGGTCTCCTCGACCTCGGGGGGCCGCAGGAGCACTCCCCTCTCCGGGCGGTGCAAGATGGTGGCCCCGCCCTCGAAGTTGCCGGGGCCCGTCACGCCGTACCAGGCCATCGCCGCCGGCGCCAGATCCGGCCCGAGGACGGCCTCGACCTCGCCCGGGCGCCACACGTAGAACCTGCCCTCCTCTCCCTCGGAGTCTGCGTCCTCGGCCGAGCACAGGCCGCCCTCGGGAGTGCCGAGGTCCCGCAGGACGTAGCCGACGGTCTCGTCGAGCACCTGGCGCCAGCGGGCCTCGCCCGTCAGCTGCCACCCGTGGAGGTAGGCACGGCCTAGGCCGGCCTGGTCGTAGAGCATCTTCTCGAAATGCGGCACGGTCCAGGTGGCGTCGACAGAGTAACGGGCGAAGCCGCCCCCCAGGTGGTCGTAGATCCCCCCCGACGCCATGGCGTCGAGCGTGGTGGTTGCCATGGCCAGGGCATCGTCCCCGCCGGGGCCGGCGTGCGTCCGGAGGACGAGGTCGACCATCGAGGGCTGGGGGAACTTGGGGGCCCGGCCGAAGCCGCCCCAGCGGTCGTCGTAGGACGACCGCAGCGCGGCGAAGGCCCGGCGGAGGATCTCGTCGCCCGGCAGGCCCCCGAGGACCAGCCGGGCCCCCGGCGCCCCGACCCCCGCCACTCCCGCCGCGCCGCCCCCTCCCGTAGCGCCCGCGCTCCCGGGCGCCCCGCTGCCCCGGCCCTCACGACCAGGCACCCGGGTGCGATCCTCGATGGCCCGCGACAGGGCGGCGGCCTGGTCGACCAGCTCGGGCCGGCGGTCCCTCCAGGCCGCGCCGATCGCCTCCAGCACGGCGGTGAACGTGGGCAGGCCCCTGCCCCCGTCCTTGGGGAAGTACGTCCCCCCGAAGAACGGCCGCCTATCCGGCGTCAGGAACACCGTCATGGGCCAGCCCCCCTGGCCAGTCATGGCCTGGACCGCCTCCATGTAGACGGCGTCCACGTCGGGGCGCTCCTCCCTGTCCACCTTGACCGCGACGAAGCCCTCGTTCACGGCAGCCGCGGTGGCCCCGTCCTCGAACGACTCGTGGGCCATCACGTGGCACCAGTGGCAGGCCGAGTACCCCACCGACAGCAGGATCGGCACGTCCCTCTCCCGGGCGGCGGCGAACGCCTCCTCGCCCCAGGGGTACCAGTCGACCGGGTTCTCCGCGTGTTGTCGCAGGTACGGGCTGGTCTCCTGCGCCAGCCGGTTGGTCGCCACTCGACCAACCTACCGGCGCCGACCCGTCGACCTCCGCGGCGAGCCGGCGGCGAGCCGGGCGGGGGAGCCGGGCGGCCCGTCCCCCCATGCGTGCCGCGGGCCGGCGTGGCGCCGCCGGGCCGCCTCCCGATTGAGTGGGAGGTCGCTCGTGCCGATGGAAGCGAGGTGGACCACCACGTGGCGGAGCGCGGGGACGGCAGCCCTACCGGCCTGGCTGCCCGGCGGCGGGCTCGCCCCGAGAGGAGGCAGCCAGGGGCGGGGGGCGCCGAGATCCCCGGAGCGGCGACAGAGCCGCCGCCGCCGCCGCACGAGCGCCCGCCCGAGCCCGTCCCGCCCGAGCCCCTCGCGCCCGAGCGCCTCGCCCAGCGCCACCGGGCCATGGCCACCCTCAACGGCCTGGTCCGCCGCCTGAACGCCGACCTGGACCTGGCCGCCACCCTGGACGCTGTGGCCCGAGGCGTGGTCGACGGGCTCGGCTTCCGGGTGGCCGTGGTCAACCTGGTGCGCGAGGACGGCGACCTCGAGGTGGTGGCGGTTGCCGGCAGCGAGGAGGCCCGGGCCGTCCTCCTGGGCCAGCTGGGCCGCCGGGCCGACTGGGACGCCCTCCTGGAGGCGGCGGACGCCTGGGGGGACCTGCGCTTCCTGGACCACACCCGGGCGGCCGCGGTGGGCGGCGCCGTGCCGGTGTGGACGCCCTCCTCCCCTGGGGCCTCCCCCGCCGACCCGGAGGCCTGGCTGCCCGAGGACGAGCTCCTGGCCCCGCTGGTGTCGCCCCGGGACGGGCTCACCGGGGTGCTGAGCGTGGACCTCCCGGTGAGCGGGCGGCGCCCGGACGCCGACCAGCGCGAGCTGCTGGAGATGTTCGCCGCCCAGGCCCAGCTGGCGATCGAGAACGCCCGGTTGCTGGCGGCCGTGGAGGCAGCCCGGCAGGCCGACGTGTCTGCCCAGGCCCGCCGGCTCGAGGCGCTCGTGGCGGCCGCCCCGGTCGGCATCGTGGAGCTGGACCGCGAGGGCCGGGTGCGGACGTGGAACCCGGCGGCCGAGCGCCTCTACGGGCGCCCCGGCCCCGGGGTGCTCGGGCGACTGGCTGCCGACGTGGGGCAGGAGGACCCGGCCGTGGGCCAGGTGCTGGAGCACCTCGGGGCCTGGGCGGAGCTGGACCGCCACGTCCTGCACCAGGAGCGGCTCGGCAGGCCGGCCGAGATGGAGCTGTCCACCGCCGTGGTCCCCGACGCCGGCCAGCCCCGCGGCGGGGTCCTGGGAGTGGTCACCGATGTCACCGAGCGCCACCGCCTGCAGGACGAGCTCCGGGTCCGAGCCGCCCAGCAGGCCGTGGTGGCCGGGATCGGCCAGCAGGCGCTGACCGGCGCCCCGCTGCCCCGGCTGCTGAAGGCGGCGGTGCGGGTCGTGACAGACACCTTGGGCGCACGGCTCGTGAGCGTGCACGAGCTGGTGCAGGACGGCAGGGAGCTCCGGGTGAGGGCCGGGACGGGTTGGCCCCCTGGCTACGTCGGCCAGAAACGGCTCGGCGCCGACTCGAGGACCCCGGCCGCCCTGGCCCTGCGGGCCCAGGGCCCAGTCGTCATCGACGACCTGGCTGCCGACCCCGAGGCCGTGGACGCCCGCGACTGCCTGGCCCGCGGCGCCCGGTCGAGCGCGTGCGTGCTGATCGGCGACGGCCCCTGGGGGGTCCTCGCCGCCCATGCCGGCTCGCCCGCGAGCTTCAGCCCCGAGGACCTGGACTTCCTCCAATCTGTCGCCAACGTGATCGGGGCAGCCGTTGAGCGCCACCGGGTGGAGGCCGAGACCCGCCACCAGGCGCTCCACGACCCCCTCACCGGGCTGGCGAACCGGGCCCTCCTGCGGGAACGGGTCGAGCGGGCCATCAGCTCAGCCGAGCACGGCCACTGGCAGGTGGGCCTGGTCCTGCTCGACCTGGACGGGTTCAAGGACGTGAACGACGCGCTCGGCCACGACCGGGGCGACCTCCTGCTCTGCCAGGTTGCCCGGCGCCTGTCCCGGACCCTGCGCCGCGGGGACACCCTGGCCCGCCTGGGTGGGGACGAGTTCGCCGCCTGCCTGCGCCGCTTGCCTGCGGGCGCCGGCACCGACGGCGTGGCCCGGCGCCTGCTGGAGGCGTTCGCCGAGCCCTTCCAGATCGAGGGCTCGGCGTTCCGCCTGACCGCCAGCATGGGCCTGGCCCGCTACCCCGATCACGCCGCGACCTGCTCCGAGCTCCTCCGCCGGGCCGACCTCGCCATGTACCGGGCCAAGGGCTCGGCCACCGGCTGGGTCGCATACGACTCCGACCGGGACGAGTCGCCGGCGGCCCGCCTGCCGCTGACCGGTGCACTTCGCCGTGGGCTCGAGTCCGACGAGCTGAGCCTCCACTACCAGCCGGTCGTCTCGCTGGCCACCGGGGAGGTGAGCCATGTCGAGGCGCTGGCGCGCTGGCGGCACCCCACCCTCGGATGGATCGCACCGGACCAGTTCATCCTTCTCGCCGAGCAGACCGGGGTGATCCGGTCCCTCACGAGGTGGGTGCTCCGGGAGGCGGCCTTCCAGGCGGCGGCCTGGCGGGACGCTGGCTGCGCCCTGCCCATCGCCGTGAACCTCTCGGCGGTGGACCTGGAGGATCCCGCCCTGGTGGCCGAGATCGAGGCCGCCACCCGGGCCGCCGGCGTGGCCCCGGGCCTGCTCAGCGTGGAGGTGACCGAGTCCGCGCTGGTCGAGCCGGAGGCTCCGGCCGCCCTCGGCCGGTTGGCGGCCGCCGGGGTAGCGGCCGCGGTGGACGACTTCGGCACCGGGCGCTCGTCGCTCGCCTGCCTGAAGCGCCTGCCCCTGCAACGGCTCAAGATCGACAGGGAGCTCGTGACCCACATGGACACCGACGACGCCGACGGCCTCATAGTGCGGGCGGTGCTCGACGTGGCCCGGGGCCTCGGGCTCGAGGTCGTGGCCGGGGGCATCGAGAGCCCCCGGGTTGCCTCCCTGCTGCGCGAGCTGGGGGTTCCCCTCGGCCAGGGGTACCACCTCGCCCGACCCATGCCGGCGGCCCACCTGCTCCGTTGGATGCTGGCCCGGGGGGGGCCGGCGGCGCCCGATCGGGGGGAGGCGGCCGCGCCCAGGGGGGAGCCGGCGGCGCCCGATCGGGGGGAGCC
>JBOGGR010000317.1:0-9608 GCA_050744025.1 Acidimicrobiales bacterium | reverse complement strand
GGCCGGGGGTCTCGCCCGCCCTCGCCGGCCTGCCCGCCGACGAGGTGGGCGGGCGCCCCCCGGGCCCGGCGTGGCTGGAGCGGTCGTGGTGGACGGCGGCCGGGGTCGTGCTGCTGCTGTGGTCGTTCCGCCTGCTCGGCGACGTCACGGTCTTTCCCTGGCTGGCGGCGGCCGTGCTGGTGGTGGGGGCCTGGGGGCTCGCCACCGTGCTCGGCAGCTGGCTGCCCAGCAGGCGTGGGACACCCGCCTCGTGGGCGACGGCCCTGGCCTGGACCACCCTGGCGGTGGCGGTGGCCGCCCTCGTCGTGTGGAGCTTCCTCCAGGTGTACAACGCCCCCGGCTACGGCACAGACGAGATCGCCTTCGACCAGTACGCCGCCCACCTGCTGCTGCACGGGATCAACCCCTACGCCCACTCGATGGCGCCAGCCTTCCCCCTGTTCCACGTGCAGCCCAACGGCTACACGTTCCACCTGGACGGGACGCGGGTGACGGCCCTCTCCTACCCGGCGCTGGCCTTCCTCCTCTACGTGCCGCTCCTGGCCCTCGGCCTGTCGAGCCAGGTGGCCGTCGGGCTCAACGTCGTCGCCTGGGCGGTGGCCATCATCGTCACCTTCGCGGCCCTCCCCCGGGGGCTGCGGCCAATGGCGATCGTGATCGGGAGCCTCAGCGTCTACATCGGCTACGCGGTGGGCGGGGTGACCGACGCCCTCTTCGTGCCGCTGCTCGTCGGGGCGGCCGTGGGCTGGAACCGCTTCGGCCTGCGGCGAGGGCCGCGGGCGTGGTGGGGGCCGGCCCTGCTGGGCCTCGCCATGGCGGTCAAGCAGACGCCGTGGCTGATCCTGCCCTTCGTCGTGGTGGGGGTGGTGGCCGAGGCCCGTCCCGCCCGCGGCTGGGCCAGAGCCACTTGGGCGGGGAGCCGCTACCTGGCCATCGCCGTCGCCGCCTTCGCCCTGCCCAACCTGGCCTTCATCGTGCAGGGATGGCACAGCTGGCTCAAAGGGGTCCTCGACCCCCTCCTCTCCCACAACGTCCCGGCCGGCCAGGGCCTGGTCGCCCTCAGCCTGTACCTGCACCTGGGCGGCGGGTCCCTCGACGCATACGGCGTGCTCGAGCTGGTGGTGCTAGTGGCGGCCCTGGCCGTGTTCGCCGCCACCTACCCGGCGCTGCGGGGGTGGGCGTTCATCCTGCCGTCGGTGGTCCTGGTGTTCGCCACCCGCTCGTACGGCAGCTACCTGGTCGCCCTCGTGCCGGCCGCGCTCGTGGCCGCGGTCACGGTCCGGGAGGCGACGAGGCGCTCGCCATGGCGGGGCTGGCCCTGGGTGCTCGGGGCCGGCGCCGGCGCCAGCGCCCTGGCCGTGGCCGGCGCTTTCCACGTCCCGAGCCCTCTCGGGATGAGCATCACGTCGGTCCAGACGACAGGCCAGCTCGCCACCGTCGAGCAGGTGAGCGTGAAGGTCCACAACCAGACGACCAGGCGCCTTCGTCCCCACTTCACCCTGAGCAGCGGCGACGCCGTGACCGCCTTCTGGCTGGCCCAGGGCGGGCCGGCGGTGCTGGCCCCAGGCCAGTGGGCCACCTACACGCTGCTGTCGCCCAACTTCTTCGCCCAGCCCTCGATCACTGGCGGGTTCCAGGTCGTCGCCTTCACCACCACGCCCGCCGCCATCAGCCACAGCGGCTCCTACCTGCCGACCACCTACCACGTGGCCCTCGTGCCCGACTCCCTCGACCGTGTGGTCCCCGTGGGCCAGGCCGTCACCGTCGAGGCCGAGGTGCTGGACCGCCTCAACCGCCGCGTCCACCTCTCCGGGGTCCCCGTCTACCTGGGCCAGATCATCTACGCTCAGCGGGGGCTTGTGTACGGCGAGGCGATCATCAACTCCGGCCAGCGTGGCCAGACCCCGGTGAGTGCCGTCACCAACGCCAACGGCGTGGCCACCTTCACCATCCGCGGGACCCAGGCCGGCACGGACCCGGTCTACTTCGAGGCCAACCTCGTGAACGGCCAGCACTACTACCCATACGGCTACTCCCAGATCCTCCCCATCCGGTTCGGAGGTAGATAGGAATGGTCGTCGCCGCGACCACTGCCGCCCCTGACCCTGGGGTCCAATCCGTGTCGGTCCTTCCCGGCTCGTTGGAAAAGGTCCGTCGGTGGATGTGGCCTGTTCTCGGATTGCAGCTTGCCGGACTCCTGGCCTGGAGCTCGGTTCTCTATCACCGATTCGCCCTTTCGTGGGACTTCTCCCTCTACTACCAGGCTGCGTATCTCGTCGCCCATGGTGTCCTCAACCCGTTCAGCACCCTCGTTGGCCTACCTTTCTGGAGAAGCAACGGCGAGTTCCTCCTCTGGCCCCTGGCCCTTCTGGAGCGCTTGGGGCCGAATGGGCTTCCTCTTCTCGTCGTGCAGGACCTAGCCACCGTGGGAGCCGAGGCGGTAGCGCTGAGGTGGCTACTTGAGATGCTCCAGAAGGGACGAGGTCTCGACGGGCGGGCCGCCACCGTGGTCGCAAGCACCGTGCTGGCCCTCCTTGTCTTCGACCCGTGGGTCTACTGGGCCGACTCGTTCGACTTCCATTTCTACGCAATATCAGCCTTGGTCCTGCTGCTGGCAGCTCGAGAGCTGTGGCGCAAGCGAGCCCTGCGGGCGTTCGCCTGGGCGTGCTTGGCACTCCTAGCGAACCGGGCAGGGGCCGTGGCAGTGATCGGCTTGGGTGTGTCAGCTCTCCTGGCCGGGCGGAGCTGGCGACGAGTCGGGAGCATGCTGATCGCCGCTGGGCTCCTGTGGACGTTGGCCATGACGCTCCTCCCGGGCAAGTCGGCGGTGTCCGTAGTCAGTTTCTACGGCTACCTGGGGGCCACAGGTGCGGCTGTCGCGAGCCAGAGCCAGAGCCAGAGTCTCGGCCATCTCGTGGCCACCATCGCACAGCACCCCGGACGGCTCCTTCGGGTGCTGTGGCAACGGCGGGCCAACCTCTACGGCAATGTCGCCCCGCTCGGCTTGGTCGGCATTCTCTCCTCCTGGGGGCTGGGCGTGCCGGCCCTCGTATTGCTGTCCAGCGTCTTGGCCAGCTACGTGTTTTTCAGCACCCCATCCTTTCAGAATCTGCCAGCGTACGGTTTCGTAGCAGTCGGCACCGGCCTGGTACTGGTCACGGTAGCCAGACGATGGGGCCGTCAGGTGCTGATCGCGGGGTGCTCGCTGGCCGTCCTCAACGCGTGTGTGTGGGCTGGGCTATGGATACCTCGACTGCCGGCTCAGTGGCTCAGGGTGTCGCCAGGGGCTGCGGACGTCCTGCGCTCGGTGCAGGGGCTCGCTCCCAAGAGCGACGAGCTGGTCGTCTCTCAGGGAGTTGGTGGCCGGTTCTCCGGGCGGCGCTGGCTCTACTCACTTGAGAATGGGCGCCCAATACCACTGCACGGTCCCGAGGTATGGTTCGTAATTACTCCCTACCAGGGAGTAGAGACCATGCCCGTGGATGCCGAGCTCGGGCTCATCCAGCAGCTCTCGGGTCTGGGAGCGCACCTGGTGGTCCAGCGGGATGGCGTCTGGGTGTACCGGTGGGTGCCTCCGGCCAGCCAGCACACGCTCGTGGTGGCTAGCGGGAGCACGTGGATCCCGGGGTCAGCCGTAAGGTCCGCCGTGGGTCGCCCGGTCACTACCGGGCCGCCAACGACCTGGCACATGACCGCGGGAAGAGGATCGGGCTATCTAGTGGACAGCGCCTATTGGCGGAAGCCCCCGGGGCGCTATGAAGTAGGGGTCGAAGTATCGTCCAGCGTGGAGCTCCACGTCGAGGTGTGGAACGCGTCGGACAGCAGACTGCTGCTGCGGCGGATAGTTCCGGCCTCGACGACAGGTGTGAGCTACGTGACGGCAGCGTTCACCAATCCGCCCGCGCCGTCAGAGCGCGCCTACTCGGGAGTTGGTATCTGGCGCATAACACCAGTCCCGCCCCCCCGCTATGACCAGCTCGAGGTGAGGGTGTGGACCCCCGGGGGTGGCGTGGCAAACGTGTACGAGATCGGTCTGTGGCATGTCGCCTAGCACGGATGTCCGGGCTGGCCAGTTGCCGAAGCAGGGCACGCGTGGCACGGGATGGCCCGATGCGACAGCCGAGGACATCGCGATGCATGTTGCGGTCCTGCTGACGAAGGGGAAGAGGCCATGAACGTATCGTGCGCCAACGGGGAGGAGGAGCGAAGGGTCCTCTGCGACCTGGACGCCTGCATCGTGGGCGGTTGCGGCCACGTAGGACTCCCGTTGGCGCTCAGTCTGGCCCGGGCCGGGCTGCGGATCGCCATCTTCGACATCGACGAGCCCAAGATCGCCGAGGTGGCGGCCGGGCGGATGCCGTTCATCGAGGCGGGCGGCACCGAGCTGCTGGCAGAGGTCCTCGCGAGCGGCCGGCTGGAGCTGTCGGCCGACGCCTCGGTCATCAAGCGCAGCCAGGCCGTGGTCCTGGTGGTGGGCACTCCCATCGACGAGTTCCTGAACCCCACGTTCTCGGTCTTCGACCACATCATCGACGGCATCGCCCCCTTCCTCGCGCCGGGCGCGCTGGTCGTCCTGCGCTCGACCGCCTACCCGGGCACCACGCAGTGGGTGAGCCGGACCCTGGCCGAGCGGGACTGCCGGGTCGACGTGGCCTTCTGCCCCGAACGCATCGCCGAGGGAAGGGCCATCGAGGAGCTCACGACCCTCCCCCAGATCGTGGGGGCCGACGACGACCGGGCGGCGGAGCGGGCCGAGCGCCTCTTCGCCACCCTCGGCGTGACCACCGTGCGCACGACGGCCAAGGAGGCGGAGCTGGCCAAGCTGTTCACCAATGCCTGGCGCTACATGAAGTTCGCCGTGGCCAACCAGTTCTTCGTGATCGCGGAGGAGGCGGGCCTCGACTACGGGCGCATCCTGCACGCCATCCGCCACGACTACCCGCGCGCCGACGACCTGCCCGGCCCGGGCTTCGCGGCCGGCCCGTGCCTGCTGAAGGACACCATGCAGCTGTCGGCCTTCACCCGCAGCACCTTCGTCCTCGGCCACGCCGCCATGCTCGTGAACGAGGGCCTGCCCGAGGTGGTGGTCCGCGCCCTCGGCGAGGAGGCGGACCTGCGGGGCAGGACGGTCGCCATCCTGGGCATGGCCTTCAAGGCGGAGTCCGACGACGTCCGCGCCTCCCTCAGCTACAAGCTGCGCAAGCTCCTCACATTCGCGGGTGCCCGGGTCGTGTGCAGCGACCCCCACGTGGAGGCGCCCGACATCGTCGACATCGACACCGCCCTCGCCGAGGCCGAGATCGTCGTCATCGGTGCCCCCCACGCCGCCTATGCCGACCTGGACCTGTCCGGCCGGCGGGTCGTCGACATCTGGGGCCTCACCGGCGCCGGCATCCGCCTGTGAGGCGGGCCCTCGTCACCGGGGCGGCGGGGTTCATAGCCGGCTACCTCGTGCCCGAGCTCCTCGGTGCCGGCTGGGAGGTCGTCGGGCTCGACAATTTCTCGAAATATGGCCCGGTGCACCGTACGTTCGGTGCCCACGAACGCTTCTCCCTGGTCGAGGGGGACGCCAAGGACGCCGCGCTCATGGCCGAGCTGGCCGCCGACGTGGACCAGATCGTGGCCGGCGCGGCCATGATCGGCGGCATCAGCTATTTCCACGAGCTGGCCTACGACCTGCTGGCCGAGAACGAGCGCATCCTGGCCGCCACCTTCGACGCCGCCATCGCGGCCCACCGGTCCGGCCGCCTGGAGAAGATCGACGTGGTGTCGTCGTCCATGGTGTACGAGGGTGCCGACGTCTTCCCCACTCCCGAGGGGACCGAGCGCCTCTGCCCCCCGCCGGCATCCACCTACGGCTTCCAGAAGCTCGCCTCGGAGTACTTCGCGAAAGGGGCCTTCGAGCAGTACGGCCTGCCATATACGATCGTCCGCCCCTTCAACTGCGTCGGGGTGGGCGAGCGCCGCGCCATCCGGGACGTCGAGGTCCTCTCGGGCAACGTCCGGCTGGCCATGAGCCACGTCGTCCCCGACCTCGTCCTCAAGGTGCTGAAGGGCCAGGACCCGCTGCATCTCCTGGGGGACGGGTCCCAGGTCCGCCACTACACCTATGGCGGGGACCTGGCCCACGGCATCCGCCTGGCCATGGAGTCGCCGAAGGCCGTCAACGAGGACTTCAACCTCTCGACCGCCGTCAGCACGACAGTGGCCGAGCTGGCCGGGGCCATCTGGGCCAGGATCAGGAGGGGCGCCCCCCTCGCGCTCGTGCACGACGAGCCGTACCGCCACGACGTGGCGATGAGGGTGCCCGACGTCACCAAGGCCGCTCAGGTGCTCGGCTTCGAGGCCACCACCACCCTCGACCAGATGCTGGACGAGGTGATCCCCTGGTTGGACGAGGAGCTACGGGCCGGCCGCCTGTGACCGGGCCCTCTCCGCCGGTCCTCTCGGTGGTCATCCCCGTCTACGACGAGGGGGCCGCGATCGAGTCGGTGCTGCGGTCCCTGGAGGAGTCGGTGGCGACTCCGCACGAGGTCCTCGTCGTGTACGACTTCGACGAGGACGACACCCTCCCTCCCGTCCGGGCGCTCCTCGCCGAGCTGCCCGCCGTGAGCCTCCGCCGCAACGACCTCGGCCCCGGCGCCCTGAACGCCATCCGGGCCGGCATGGCAGCCAGCCGCGGCCGCTACGTGCTGGTCGCCATGGCCGACGGCTCCGACGACCACCGCGTCGTGGACGAGATGGTGTCCCTTGCCGACGCCGGAGCGGTGGTGGTGGCGGCGAGCCGCTACGCCCCGGGCGGCCGTCAGGTCGGCGGCCCCTGGGGGAAGGCCCTGGCCAGCAGGGCGGCCGGCCTGCTCCTGCACCACGTGGGCGGCATGCCCATCCACGACCCGACGAACAACTACAAGCTCTACGCCCGGGAGCTCCTGGACCAGGTCCGGATCGAGAGCACGGGCGGCTTCGAGGTGGCGCTGGAGCTGTCGGTCAAGGCGTACGCGATGGGGCTCCCGATGGCCGAGGTGCCAGCAACCTGGTACGGCCGCACGGCCGGCGAGAGCCGGTTCGACCTCCGACGCTGGCTCCCGCTGTACCTGCGCTGGTGGGGGATGGGGATGGTCGCCGGCCTCGACCCCCGCCGGAGAGCCCGGACCCGGTCGAAGGAGCCGGGGAACCGGTCCCCGGAGCGGCGCGCCCCGACCCGCGGCATATGGTGAGCGCATGCTCCTGGCCGCCACAGCCGATGGCATCCGCACCCTCTGCGACCCGAGCGGGTCGGGGGACGGCACCGAGCTGGGGGGCCACGGCGTCTCGGCCGTGATCGTCGACGCCGATCGGGGGGCCGGGGCGACCCGGCGCTGGGCGCTGGTGGACGGCCGCGGGGTGTGGCTGCGCTCGGAGGGCGGGGACTGGTCCGAGGTCGCCCGACTGGACGACGAGCTGACGTGCCTGGTTCCAGGGCCCCTGGGGCTGCTGGTCGGGACGGCGGGGGCCCACCTCCGTCGCCTGCCCGGTGCCACGCCGACCAGCTCGGTCGAGGCCCTGGGCTCCTTCGAGCACGCCCCGACGAGGGACGAGTGGTACACCCCCTGGGGCGGCCCTCCCGACACGCGGTCCCTGGCGGTGGCCGGCGACGGCACCATCTTCGTCAACGTCCACGTCGGCGGCATATTGCGGTCGACCGACGGGGGCCAGACCTGGGCGGCCACCATCGACCTGCACGCCGACGTGCACCAGGTCCTCTGCCCCCGCCGCTACCAGCCCGACCTGGTCGTGGCCGCCTGTGCCGACGGCCTGGCCGTGAGCCACGACGCCGGGGCGACCTGGCGGCTCCGGGAGGACGGGCTGCGCCGGACGTACTGCCGGGCGGTGGCCGTGACGGGAGACACCGTCGTCGTGTCCGCGTCGGACGGCGCCAAGGGCTCCCATGCCGCCCTGTACCGGGCGCCGGTCGTGGGGTGGGGGGCGTTCGAGCGGTGCCGGCGGGGGCTGCCCTCCTGGTTCGACGGCAACGTCGACACCGGGTGGGTGGCCACCGGGGAAGGGGGCGTGGCCGTCGCCACCGCCGACGGGGCGGTGTTCGTCTCGACCGACGAGGGGGCCACCTGGGACCAGGCGGCCGGGGGCCTGCCACGACCTGGCTGGCTGGCCTGGGCCTGATCTGTCTTCGCCGGCTCGCCCGTCGGTAGCATCCGGTCATGATGGCGGCCGGGACGGCGGTGGAGCTGGTGGGGCGTCGCCTGCGCCTGCGGCCGCTGGTGGCCGGCGACTTCGAGGCGTGGCGCGAGGTGCGCCGCCGCTGCCGGGCGTGGCTGGAGTGCTGGGAGCCTCGGCCGTCCCTCGCCGGCGGCGACGTGGTCGAGGACCGGCGGGCGTTCGCCGCGCGCTGCACAGCCCGGGAGAGGGAGCGCCAGCTCGGCACCGGCTACGGCTTCGCGATCATGGTGGACCAGAGGCTGGGCGGCGAGAGGCTGGCCGGCGAGATCAACCTCTCCTCCATCCAGCGGGGCCCGTTCCAGAACGCCTACGTCGGCTACTGGGTCGACGAGGCCCTGGCCGGTCGGGGGTACGTGCCGGAGGCCGCCGTGCTCCTCTTCCGCTTCGCCTTCGAGGAGCTCGGGCTGCACCGCCTCCAGGTCTCGATCATCCCGCGCAACCGTCCCAGCCGGCGGGTGGCGCAGAAGCTGGGTCTCCGGGAGGAGGGGGTGGCGCTGCGCTACCTCGAGATCAACGGCAGCTGGGAGGACCACGTGCGCTACGCCATCACCACCGAGGAGTGGGCGGAGCGCCGGAGCGCATATCTGGAGGAGTGGGTCCTGTCGTCCTGACGTCAGGGGCGCCCGGCGCCCACCAGGTTGGCGTACCAGACGGGGGTGGTCGTGACGACGGTGCCGGTGTGCTCGGCCTGGATCATCTCGCCGCCGCCGGCGTACATGGCGACGTGGTCGATCCCACCGGTGAAGTCGTAGAAGATCAGGTCGCCCGGCTGCAGGTCGGACATCGCCACGTGGGTGATCTGGGCGTACTGCATCGCGGCTGAGTGGGGGAGCGAGACGCCGGCGGACGCCCAGGCCAGCATGGTGAGCCCGGAGCAGTCGACCCCGCTCGGGCTGGCCCCGCCCCACACGTACGGCACCCCGAGGTACCCCTCGGCGGCCGCCACCGCGGCGGCTCCGCCGGGGGAGGCGCCGGCGGCGGGAGAGCCGGAGCCTGGTGGCGGGCTGCCCTGGCTCTGGGCGCTGCTGGCCGACTCCTGCGCCTGCTGGGCCGCCTGGGCCGCGGCTTCGGCCGAGGAGGCCGCCGAGGAGGTGGACGAGCCGCTGTCGGCGGGGGCCGCCGCTGTCGGCGGGGGCGGGCTGGCGGCCTGAGTTGGCAGGGTCGTCGCGGGCGGGGCGGTGGTGGACGGGGAGGCCGTGGTGGCCGGCGGGGAGGTGGGCGGCGGTGATGCGGGCGGCGGTGATGCGGCGCGCACGGCCCGCCTGGACGCCCTCTGCTCCGCTGCGCTCGCCTCGAGGGCCACCTGGGCGTCCCTCGCCGCCTGGGCGGCCGCCGCCGCCGCCTGCCGGGCCGCCTCCTCCCGGGCCCGCGCCTGGCGGGCCGCCTTGGCC
>JBOGGR010000316.1:0-15316 GCA_050744025.1 Acidimicrobiales bacterium | reverse complement strand
GTCTCGGTCGGCCTGGAGGACCCCGAGGACCTGGTGGCCGACTTCCTCGGCGCGCTCGCGACGGTCGAGGAGGCGGGGTGACCGGGCCGGGAGGCCGGTCCGGTGGGCAGCGATGGGGCCAGGAGCCCGGTCCCGTGGGCCGCGACCGGCGTGGCGTAGCCTGAGCCGCCGTGGACGACCGGCCCATCGGGGTGTTCGACAGCGGCTTCGGCGGGCTCACCGTCGCCCGGGCCCTGATCGACCTCGCTCCCCGTGAGGATCTCGTCTACCTGGGGGACACCGGCCGGTATCCCTACGGCCCCCGGCCCCAGGCCGAGGTGGCGACCTACGCCCGCCAGATCGCCCGGCTCCTCGTGGACGACCACGACGTGAAGGTGCTGGTCGTGGCTTGCAACACCGCCGCCGCCGCCGCGCTCGCCCTCCTGCACCTCGAGCTGGACGTCCCCGTCGTGGGCGTGATCGAGCCGGGCCTGCGTGCGGCTGTGCGCGTCACGCGCAATCGCCGGGTGGGAGTGATCGGGACCGTCGGCACGATCGGGTCGGGCGCCTACCAGCAGGCGGCGCGCGCCCAGCGGGCCGCAGTGGACCTCCACTGCGCCGCCTGCCCCGGCTTCGTCGAGTTCGTGGAGAGGGGGGAGACCGCGAGCGAGCAGGTCCACATCCTGGCCGAGCGCCTGCTGGCCCCCCTGCGGGCCGCCGGTGTGGACACGCTGCTGCTCGGCTGCACCCACTACCCGTTCCTCGCCCGCACGATCGCCGACGTGATGGGGCGGGGCGTGGTGCTCGTCTCCTCGGCCTAGGAGACCGCGTTCGAGGTGCGGGCCCTCCTTGCCCGGACCGGGCTCGGGGCGGGCCGGGCCGGTGAGCCCGTGCACCGCTTCCTCTCCTCGGGCAACCCCGGTATCTTCGCCGAGCTCGGACGCCGGCTGCTCGGCCCGGAGCTGGACCGGGTCGAGGAGGTGGCCTGGGATGCCCGACCCCTGAGGGCTCGACGCCGGGACGACCGCGTATGGGCCTGACCGTCACCGTGCTCGGCTGCGACGGCGGCTACCCGGGCCCCGGGGGAGCGGCCAGCGGCTACCTGGTGCAGGGCGGCGGGGCGACCGTCTGGCTGGACGCCGGCCACGGCACGCTGGCCAACCTGCAGCGCCACGTCGACGTGGAGGACCTGGACGCGGTGGTGCTCAGCCACGAGCATCCCGACCACTGGGCCGACCTGGAGGGCCTGGCCGTGATCCTCGGCTACGAGCTCGGCCGGAAGGGCCTGGCCGTCCACGCCCCGGCCGGGTTGCGGGCCCGCGTCTACCACGACCCCCCCGGCTTCTATGACTGGTGCGAGGTGGCCGACGGAGACCGTGCGGAGGTGGGTGGCCTCGTCCTGCGGTTCTCCCGCACCGACCACGGGCCCGAGACCCTGGCCGTGCGCGTCGACGGGGAAGGTCGCAGCCTCGGGTACTCGGCCGACACCGGGCCCGGGTGGTCGCTGGCCGCCCTCGGCGGCGGCCTCGACCTGGCGCTGTGCGAGGCCACCTACCTGGAGTCCGCAGTGGGCAGCGGCCGTCACCTGACGGCGCACCAGGCCGGCGCCATGGCGAGGGACGCGGGGGTGTCCCGGCTGGTGGTGACCCACCGGTCGCCCCGGGCCGGCGCCGAGGCCGTGCGGGCCGAGGCGAGCGAGGCGTTCGCGGCCGCGGTCGCCCAGGCGGCCGTAGATGCCGTTCTCGAGATCTGAGGAGGAGGGGTCGAGCGGATGAGGAGCGACGGGCGAGAGGTCGACGACCTGCGGCCGGCCAGGCTGGAGCGGGACTACACCGAGCTCGCCGCCGGCTCGGTGCTGGTGACGATGGGGCTGACCAAGGTCCTGTGCACGGCCTCGGTCGAGGACCGTGTGCCACCCTGGCTGCGCGGCGGGGGCAAGGGCTGGGTCACCGCGGAGTACTCGCTCCTGCCCGGCTCGACGTCCGAGCGCAGCGGCCGGGAGGCGGTGAAGGGCAGGCAGTCGGGCAGGACCCAGGAGATCCAGCGTCTCATCGGGCGCTCGCTGCGGGCCGTCACCGACCTCGTCCTCATGGGCGAGCTCCAGGTCGTGCTCGACTGCGACGTGCTCCAGGCCGACGGCGGGACCCGCACGGCGTCGATCTGCGGGGCCTACGTCGCCCTCCACGACGCCTTCACCCGCCTCCTCCAGCAGGGCCGGCTCACCGCCCACCCCATCCGGGAGGCCTGCGCCGCCGTCTCGGTCGGCGTGGTCGACGCCACCTGCCAGCTCGACCTGGACTACTCCGAGGACGTGAGGGCCGAGGTCGACATGAACGTGGTGATGACGTCCTCGGGCCGGTTCGTCGAGGTCCAGGGCACGGCCGAGGGGCAGCCGTTCAGCCGCACCGAGCTCGACGAGCTGCTCAGCCTGGCGGAGCACGGCATCGCCCAGCTCCTCGACCTCGAGGCGGCGACCCTCGCCGAGCCACCTGCCCGGCGCCAGAGGCGTTGAGCGTCGAGCCGTGCTGCGCCTCGTCCTCGCCACCGCCAACCCTGACAAGGCGGCCGAGATCGCGGCCGTCCTCGGCCCGGTCGCCGGCCTCGAGCTGGTGCCCCGGCCGGCCGGGTTCCCCGAGGTCGAGGAGACGGGGGAGACCCTCGTCGACAACGCCCGCCTCAAGGCGCAGGCCCTGGCCCGGGCGACCGGTGAGGCGGCGGTGGCGGACGACACCGGCCTCGAGGTCGTGGCCCTCGGAGGAGCCCCCGGCGTCCGCTCCGCCCGGTACGCCGGCGACCACGCCACGTACGCCGACAACGTCGCCGAGCTGCTCGGGGCCCTGGAGGGGGTGGGGGACCGCCGGGCCCGGTTCAGGACTGTGGCAATGGTGGCCTGGCCAGGCGGCGCCGAGATGGTGGCCGAGGGGAGCGTGGACGGCACGATCGCCGTCTCCAGGAGGGGGGAAGGGGGCTTCGGCTACGACCCCGTCTTCGTCCCGGCCGGCGGCGATGGCCGCACCTTCGGCCAGATGACCGGGGCCGAGAAGGAGGCCGTGTCCCACCGGGGCCGGGCCTTCCGGGCCCTGGCCGGGCGGCTCGCCACCCTCGGGAGCGGCTTGAATGGGGGCGGCAGCAGCGGACCAGGCACGCGTGGGAGGGGGCGCAGCAGTTGAGCGGACGGGTGGCATTCGTGGCCGGCGGGGCGGGGGCCATCGGCAGCGCCATCTGCCGGGCCCTGGCGGCGGCCGGGGCCCAGGTCGCGGTGGCAGACCTGTCGACCCAGGCCGCTGACGACGTGGCGAGGGCCGTGGGCGGGGTCGGCGTGGCCCTGGACGTGACAGACCCCGCCTCGGTCGAGCTGGCCGTGGCCAGCACGGCCGAGATCCTGGGCCCGGTGGAGATCTGCGTCAACGCCGCCGGGTGGGACCTGTTCAAGCCCTTCCTCGAGACCGACGAGGCGTTCCTCGACAAGGTCCTGGCCATCAACCTGGCCGGTCCCATCCGGGTCACCCGGACCGTCCTCGGCCCCATGGTGGAGCGGGGCTGGGGCCGGATAGTCAACGTCGGATCGGACGCCGGGAGGGTCGGGTCGTCGCTCGAGTCCGTGTACTCGGGGGCCAAGGGAGGGGTGATCGCCTTCACCAAGACCGTCGCCCGGGAGGCCGCCCGGGCGGGCGTCACGGCCAACTGCGTCTGCCCCGGGCCCACCGACACCCCGTTGCTCCACGGGGCGGCGGCCGGCGACCCGAGAGCCGAGAAGATCGTCTCGTCGCTGGCGCGGGCCGTGCCCATCGGACGGATCGGCCTCCCCGGCGACATCGCCCCGGCGGTCGCCTTCCTCGCCTCGGAGGAGGCCGGCTTCATCACCGGCCAGACCCTCTCGGTGAGCGGGGGCCTCACGATGGCCTGAGGGGCCCGCCGGCGCCAGCCTGCGGCGGCCCGCCGGCGTCACCCCCGCCGCCAGGCGGGGCCGCTACGATCGACGGTCATGCCAGCACCGTCCACGGTCGTGCCCGCCCCCGAGGTGATCGAGCGGACCCGCCCGGTCCTGGACGACGAGGGTGACCACGACCGGATGTCGCACATCGTCCTGCCGGCCTCGGCCGTGACCGAGGCCCTCGTGACGGGCAAGCCCTGCACCGCCCTCTGCGGCAAGACCTGGGTGCCGTCGAGGGACCCCAAGCGCTACCCCGTGTGCCCGACCTGCAAGGAGGTGGCGGCCGCCAAGGGGTGGAGGGTCCCGACCGGCTGATCCGGTTCCCGGCCGGCTGATCCGGCCCCGGCCGGCCCGGCCCGGCGGGAACCGATCCCGGCCTGGGGGGGTCAACCCTATGGTGCACTGCCCCGGCCCGACCTTCAGGCGGCGTTCACGCCGGCGCTGGCCGTGGGTGGCGGCGGCGGTCGCCGTCGCCGTCGCCGTCGTCGTGGCCGGGGCCGTCCTGGTCAGGGCCGGGCTGCGCGCCGCCTCCCCCAGCGTCGCCTGGCGGTTCTCCCCGGCTGCCAACGTGCTCACGGTCTCGATGGAGGCGGGGCACGGGCCCCTGGCGTCGTGGGTGCTGGGCCGGAGCCACCTGGCCGTCGCCGGCCCGGGAGCTGCCGGCGCCGTGGACCGCCGCGGCTCGGCCGGGGGAGCCGGCGCTCCGGCGGGGGGAGGTGGGCAGGTGGACGTGCGGCTGGCGCCGGGGCACACGGCCCACCTGGTGGCCCGGGTCACCGGCCCACGGCCCGTGCGCCGCGTCATCGCGGTGGACGTGCCCCCTCCCCTCTCCGTGACCGGGCGCACCCTCGGTCCCAGGGACCTCGTCCTGTCCCTCTCCGCCCCGGTCCGGCATCCGGCCGCAGAGCTGGTCTGCGGCCGGGACCAACTGACCTGGCCCACTCCCACCGAGGCCGTGGTGGGGAGGGGAGTCCGGGCCTGCCGGTCCACCTCGACGATCACCGCCACCGACGGAGAGCGGGCCGCGGTGACGCTCGACGTGCCGGCCCTCCCCGAGGTGCCCCTCTACTCCTTCGCCAGCCCCGCCCACCGCTCCGTCTACATCACCGTCGACGACGGGTGGACCCCCAGCCCCCAGGTGCTCGCCCTGATGCGCAGGACCCACCTGCCGGTCACGGCCTTCCTGATCGAGGACGCCATCGACGCCGATCCCGCCTACTGGCACGCCTTCGTGTCCGCCGGAGGGAGGGTGGAGGACCACACCGTCTCGCATCCCTACCTCACCAGGCTCGGCCTGGGCCAGGCCACCGCCCAGTGGGCGGGCGCCCGCCAGGCCGACGGGACGTTGTTCGGGTCCCTACCGTCGCTGGGCCGGGCCCCTTACGGCGCCGTGGACGCCATGGTGCGCGCCGCCGCCTACGGCGCCGGCCTCCGGGCCATGGTGGGCTGGAGCGTGACCGTCGACCAGCACGGCATAAGGACGTGGGACCACGGCCCGCTGGAGCCTGGCGAGATCGTCCTGCTCCACTGGGTCACGGGACTGGGCGGCCAGCTCACCCACCTGCTGGCGGCCGTCCGCGCCGCCCACCTGGTGCCGGCGCCACTCACCACGGGGAGCTTCGCAGGCGTCCACCCGGACGACCACCCGTCCCAGGGGGACTGAGGGAGGGGCCGGCAGGGCGCCTCGACGACCCCCCTTGCGATGGGTACAAAACCCACCCATTTACGCCCTGGCCCGAGGGGGGTAGACCTGACGTGAGGGGCGTACCGGCGCCGGCTTGGCGCCGGGCGTTGGCCCGGTCCGAGGGTCGGCCCGAGGCGAGCCCAGGGAGGTGCGCGGTGGCTGCGACGGTAGAGGCTCCACCCGAGGAGACCGTGATCCATGTCCTTTGGATCAACGCCGGCTTGAGCTGCGACGGCGACTCGGTCGCCCTGACCGCAGCGACCCAGCCGAGCATCGAGGAGATCGCCCTCGGCGCGCTCCCCGGATTGCCGAAGATCGCCGTCCACTGGCCGCTCATCGACTTCGAGTGCGGGCCGGTCGGGGGGGCCGACGACTTCATCGAGTGGTTCTTCAAGGCCGACAGGGGCGAGCTCGAGCCCTTCGTCCTGGTGGTGGAGGGGTCGATCCCCAACGAGGCGATCAAGGCAGAGGGCTACTGGTGCGGGTTCGGGAACAACCCCGACACCGACCAGCCGATGACGACCAGCGAGTGGCTCGACCGCCTGGCCCCCAAGGCGCTGGCGGTGCTGGCTGTCGGGACGTGCGCCGCGTACGGCGGCATCCATGCGATGGCAGGCAATCCCACCGGCGCCATGGGCGTTCCCGACTACCTGGGCTGGAGCTGGCGGTCCAAGGCTGGGATCCCGATCGTCTGCGTGCCCGGCTGCCCCATCCAACCCGACAACCTGTCGGAGACCATCTTGTACATGCTCTACCAGGCCACCGGGCAGGCGCCGGCGATCCCGCTGGACGAGGCCCTGCGGCCGGCCTGGCTGTTCGGCAACACGGTGCACGAGGGCTGTGACCGGGCCGGCTACTACGAGCAGGGCGACTTCGCCACCGAGTACGGCTCCCCCAAGTGCATCGTGAAGCTGGGCTGCTGGGGTCCGGTGGTCAAGTGCAACGTGCCGAAGCGGGGCTGGATGAACGGCGTGGGGGGCTGCCCCAACGTCGGCGGCATCTGCATCGGCTGCACGATGCCCGGCTTCCACGACAAGTTCATGCCGTTCATGGACGAGCCCCCGGGGTCCAAGGTTTCCACCGCGGCGAGCGGCCTGTACGGGAACGTGATCCGCAACCTGCGCAAGGTGACGGCCAAGACGCTCGACGACGAGCCCAAGTGGCGCGAGCCCGGGCGCAAGCTCCTCACCGGGTACACGGGCGAGTGGCGCTAGGGAGGCGGCGAAAGCGGGGCCCGGAGCAGGCCCCGCCGCCGGGAGCGGCCAGCGAGCCGAGCCCGGTACCGGCAGCAGAAGATCAGACGAGAAGAGGTGCCAACATGGCAACGACGGAGACCACGGCAAAGCGAGCCAGGACGACGGACGACGGCCTGGTCGAGATGGCCTGGGATCCCATCACGAGGATCGTGGGCAGCCTCGGCATCTACACCAAGATCGACTTCTCCCAGCGCAAGGTGGTGGAGTGCCACTCCACGTCGTCGATCTTCCGGGGCTACAGCATCTTCATGAAGGGCAAGGACCCGAGGGACGCCCACTTCATCACCAGCCGCATCTGCGGCATCTGCGGCGACAACCACGCCACGTGCTCGTGCTACACGCAGAACATGGCCTATGGGGTCAAGCCTCCCCACCTCGGCGAGTGGATCGTCAACCTGGGCGAGGCGGCCGAGTACATGTTCGACCACAACATCTTCCAGGAGAACCTCGTGGGGGTGGACTTCTGCGAGAAGATGGTGAAGGAGACCAACCCCGGGGTCCTGGAGCAGGCCGAGCGGACCGAGGCGCCCCACGCCGGGGACCACGGCTACCGCACGATCGCCGACATCATGCGCTCCCTCAACCCCTTCTCGGGCGAGTTCTACCGGGAGGCCCTCCAGGTGAGCCGCTCGACGAGGGAGATGTTCTGCCTCATGGAGGGCCGCCACGTCCATCCCTCCACCCTCTACCCGGGCGGGGTCGGGACCGTGGCCACGATCCAGCTCTTCACGGACTACCTGTCCCGGCTCATGCGCTACGTGGAGTTCATGAAGCGCGTGGTGCCCATGCACGACGACCTCTTCGACTTCTTCTACCAGGCTATCCCCGGCTACGAGCAGGTGGGGAACCGGCGCATCCTGCTCGGGTGCTGGGGCAGCTTCCAGGACCCCGAGGCCTGCAACTTCAACTACCGGGACATGACCGAGTGGGGCCGCAAGATGTACGTGACCCCCGGGGTGGTGGTCGACGGCAAGCTGGTCACCAACGACCTGGTGGGCATCAACCTGGGCATCCGCATCCTGCTCGGCTCCTCGTACTACCGGGACTGGGAGGACCAGGAGATGTTCGTGACCCGGGACCCCCTCGGCAACCCCGTCGACCGGCGCCATCCCTGGAACCAGCACACGGTCCCCATGCCCCAGAAGCGCGACTTCGGCGAGAAGTACAGCTGGGTCATGTCCCCCCGCTGGTTCGACGGCACCGACCACCTGGCTCTCGACACCGGCGGCGGCCCGATCGCCCGGCTGTGGTCCACGGCGCTCTCCGGCCTGGTCGACAACGGGTACGTGAAGGCGACCGGCAGCAGCGTGGTCATCAACCTCCCCAAGACCGCCCTCAAGCCGGCCGCGACCCTCGAGTGGAAGATCCCCCAGTGGTCCAACACCATCGAGCGGAACCGGGCCAGGACCTACTTCCAGGCCTACGCTGCTGCCTGCGCCCTGTACTTCGCCGAGAAGGCCCTGGCCGAGGTGCGGGCCGGGCGGACCAAGACGTGGGAGCCCTTCGAGGTGCCCGAGGAGGGCATCGGCTGCGGCTTCACCGAGGCGGTGCGGGGCGTCCTGTCGCACCACATGGTCATCCGGGACGGCAAGATCGCCAACTACCACCCGTACCCGCCGACGCCCTGGAACGCCAGCCCCCGCGACTCCTACGGCACCCCCGGCCCGTACGAGGACGCCGTCCAGGGGAGCCCCATCTTCGAGGAGAACGACCTCGACCACTTCAAGGGGATCGACATCATGCGCACGGTCCGCAGCTTCGACCCGTGCCTGCCGTGCGGGGTCCACATGTACCTCGGCAAGGGCAAGGTGCTGCAGAAGATGCATTCCCCCACCTCGGTGACCACCCTCGACGAGGGCTGATCCGATCGCCCCGGAGGAGGCCGTGCCCGACAGAGAGAGCCTCCGGGCCGCCGGGGACCGCATAGAGCAGCTCCTCGGCCAGATCGGCGGCCTGCCGGACCGGCGGGCCCTGGCGTGGACCGAGGAGCTCCTGCGCCTGGTGACCGACCTCTACGGGGCGGGCCTGGAGAGGGTGGTGGGCATCGGGTGCGCCAGGGGCGCCCCGGCGGGCCCCGAGCTGCTGGAGCGGCTGGCCGGGGACGACCTGGTGGCCAGCCTGCTCCTGCTCCACGGGCTGCACCCGTCGGACCTGCGCACCCGGGTCGACCAGGCGCTGGAGTCGCTGCGCCCCTCGCTCGGCGCCGCCGACGTGCGCGTCCTCGAGATCGACGAGGAGGCCGGCGTGGTGCGCCTGCGCCTCCTCGCCGGCGACGGACGGTCTGGGTCGTCGGCGTCGCTCGAGCAGCGGGTGCGGCGGGCACTCGAGGAGGCCGCCCCCGAGCTGACCCGGGTGGAGGTCGACCAGCCGCTGCCTTCCACCCTGGTCCACCTCCGGAGGCGGGCCGAGCCCGAGGAGGCCATCTCCTGATGGCCGACGGGAGCGGGGACGGCCCCCTCGCCGTCCTCCAGCGGATCCGCCGGCCGGCGCCGCTGCCCCGGCCCGGTGAGCGCTGCGAGATGTGCGTCACCGAGATCGGCGACGACCACCCCCACGTGGTCAACCTCGATCAGAGGACCCTCCTCTGCGCCTGCCGGGCCTGCTACCTGCTCTTCTCGCACCAGGGCGCGGCGGGGGGACGCTACCGGGCAGTCCCGGACCGCTACGTGTCGATCTCGGGGTTCGCCCTCGACCCGGGCCAGTGGGAGGCGCTCCAGCTCCCGGTCAGCGTCGCCTTCTTCTTCCACAACTCCGACCTCGACCAGATGGCCGCCTTCTACCCGAGCCCGGCCGGGGCCACGGAGTCCCTGCTCCCCCTGGGGGCCTGGGAGGACATCGCCGCCGCCCACCCGTCCCTCACCGGCCTCGAGCCGGACGTGGAGGCCGCCCTGGTCCGGGTGCAACGCGGGGAGAGCGAGTGCTTCGTCGTCCCCATCGACGCCTGCTACGAGCTGGTCGGCCACCTCCGGCGGCTCTGGCGGGGGTTCGACGGTGGGCGTGAGGCCCACGAGCAGATCGAGGCGTTCTTCGCCCGGATCCGGGCCAGGTCCCGGCCGTCCCTTCCTGGCGCCAGCCATGGCTGAGCTCGCATGCGAGGTCACCGGGGCCGACGCCGAGCGCTTTGCCGCCGTGCCCACCATCTCGCTGCACCTGCGGCTCACCGAGGCCAGCGGCGCCGAGGTCCAGGCCGTCGCCCTCCGGGCGCAGGTCCGCATCGAGCCACAGCAGCGGCGGTACACCGCCGCCGAGGGGGAGCGCCTGGTCGAGCTGTTCGGGGAGTCGCCCCAGTGGGGCGACTCGCTGCGGCCGTTCCTCTGGGTCCAGGTGGCTGCCACGGTCGGGAGGTTCTCCGGCGCGGCCGACGTGGACCTGCCAATCGTGTGCACCTACGACCTCGAGGTGGCCGCGGCGAAGTACCTCCACGGCCTCGAGGGCGGGGAGATCCCTCTGGTCCTGCTCTTCAGCGGGACCGTCTTTCGCACGGGACGCCACGGCCTGGTGGTCGAGCCGGTGCCGTGGCACCTCGAAGCCCGCTACCGACTGCCCGTGGCCGTCTGGCGGGACGTCATGGACTCCTACTTCCCGGAGAGCGGGTGGCTCCGGCTCCCCAGGGAGACGATCGACGCCCTACAGCGCTTCAAGGCCCGCCGGGCCGTGCCCACCTGGGAGCAGGCCATCGAGGTGCTGCTGAAGCAGGCCGGGGAGGACCGTTGACAAGCCGGGCCGCCGCCGGGCCGCCGGCAGCCGGCGCCGCCCCCGCCGCTGCCGGGGCCGGGACTACCGAGGACCGCTTCGCCCGGGCTCGCCTCGTGGCGGACGCCGTCCTCTACGAGGGCTACGTGCTCTACCCGTACCGGGCGTCGGCCCAGAAGAACCAGGCCCGCTGGCAGTTCGGGGTCCTCGCCCCCCGCCCGTACAGCCAGGCCGAGGGGTCCGACCCATGGTCGATGCGGACCGAGTGCGTGCTGGAGGGCGGCCCCGGCGCCGAGGTCACCGTCCGGGTGCGCTTCCTGCAGATCCAGGCCAGGGTGGTGGAGGAGCCCGAGCCGGGCGGTGACGGGTACCGTCTTGTCCCGTCGCTGGAGGTGGCGGGGAAGCTGTGGACCACCTGGGACGAGGCGCTGGAGCACGAGGTCGACGTCGGGCCGTTCCCCTTGGGCGGCCTCTTCGACGGGCCGGCCGCAGCCTCCTTCGAGCTCGAAGGAGGCCGGGACGCGGAGGTGCTCGCCGACGCGACCGGCACCCCCGCGGCCCGCCTCGTGAGGGAGCGGTGGCCGGTCTCGGCCCGCCTCGTGGTGGGGGCCTCCCGCCCGGAGGGCCCCTACCCGCTGGCCCGGGTGACGGTCGAGGTCGAGAACGTGACCGACTGGGCCGGGCCTGCCGCCGGCCGGGACGAGGTGGTGAGGCACTCGCTCGTGGCCGTCCACACGCTGCTCGCGGCCACCGGCGGCCGCTTCGTGTCGCTCCTGGACCCCCCCGAGTTCGCCGCGGACGCCGTGGCCGGGTGCGCCAACGTGGGCTGCTTCCCGGTCCTCGCCGGCGACGGCGGGGACGACGTCGTGCTCTCGTCTCCCATCATCCTCTACGACCACCCGGAGGTGGCCCCTGAGAGCGGCGGGGACATGTTCGACGCCACCGAGATCGACGAGATCCTGGCCCTGCGGGTCCTCACCCTCACCGAGGAGGAGAAGCGCGAGGCCAGGGGCACCGATGCCCGGGCGGCGGCCATAATCGACCGCTGCGACACCATGGCCCCGGAGATCTTCGACCGCCTGCACGGGGCCATCCGCTCCCTGCGCCCGGTCCGCCCGGCGGCGGAGGAGGCGGAGCAGGCGCCCTGGTGGGACCCCGAGTCCGACGCCAGCGTGGACCCCCTCCGGGACACCGTGTCGGTGGGCGGGGTGGCCGTGGGCGCCGGCACGAGGGTCCGGCTCTGCCCCAGCCGGCGGGCCGACGCCCAGGACGTCTTCCTGGCCGGGCATGCGGCGACGGTGGCCGGGGTGTTCAACGACGTCGACGGAGGCGTCCATCTGGCCGTGGTCCTCGAGGACGATCCCGCCGCCGAGATGCACGAGTGGTACGGGCGGTACCGGTACTTCCGCCCGGACGAGGTCGACGTGCTGGAGGGGTCGTGACGGAGGCCCAGGGCGGGGTGACGGAGGCCCAGGGCGGGGTGATGGAGGCCCAGGGCCGGGTGCTCGTGGCCGGCGTGGGCAACATCTTCCTCGGCGACGACGGGTGGGGCGTGGAGGTGGCCCGGCGGCTGGCCGACGTGCCGCTGCCGGAGGGCGTCCGGGTGGCCGACTTCGGCATCCGGGGCGTGCACCTCGCGTACGAGCTGCTCGACGGCTACGACACGCTCGTCCTCGTCGACGCCCTCGGCCAGGGAGAGGCTCCCGGCACGCTGAGCGTTATCGAGCCCGAGGTCGCCCCCGCCGGCCGCCCGGACGGGGGCCGCTCCCCCGTCATGGACGCCCACGGCATGGACCCGGGGTCGGTGCTCGGCATGCTGGCAGACCTCGGGGGGAAGGTCGGAAGGGTCCTCCTCGTGGGCTGCGAGCCGGCCGTCGTCGAGGAGGGCATCGGGCTCTCCGGCCCGGTGGCCGAGGCCGTGGCCCCGGGGGTAGAGATGGTGAAGGAACTGGTCGGCTCCCTGCCGGCACCCACCAGAGAGGAGGGATCATCGTGATCCGCCGATTCGTCTTTTCCCTGTTGTTCGCCGCACTGGCGGGCGCCGTCGTGAAGTCGCTGCCCGACATCGCGCGCTACCTCAAGATCCGGGCGATGTGAGCATGGCGTCCCCCGCCAGGCGCTCGGTCGCCCGGAGGGCCTGAGGCCGGTGGCCCGGTTCGCCATCAGCCCGGAGCGCTCGTCGGTGTGGATCGACGCCCGCTCGTCCCTGCACCCCGTCCACTCGGAGAGCAAGGGCCTCGAGGGGTTCTTCGAGGCCGAGGTGCAGGGAGGGGGCCACCTCGACCTGACCGTGGCCCCCCGGGCCCACCTCGAGATGCCGGTCCGCCTCCTGTCCTCGGGCAACGCCCTCTACGACCGCGAGATGCAGCGCCGGATCGAGGCCCGCCGCTTCCCGGCCATCACCGGCGAGCTGAGCGAGATGAAGGATTCGGGCGGGGACGGGCGGTACGCCGTCCGGGGAGACGTGACCTTCAAGGGGGTCACCCGCAGCTTCGAGGACGACATGACGCTGTCGACGCCAGACGAGGCGACGCTGTGCCTGGAAGGTGAGCACGTGTTCGACATCCGGGACTTCGGGATGGAGCCTCCGAAGATCATGATGCTCAAGGTGTACCCGGACGTCTCGGTGCGGGTGCGGATCGTGGCCGAGGCGAAGCGCTGATGCACGAGCTCGGCCTGTGCCAGGCCATCGTGGACGCGGTCGAGAACAGGGCCGGCGAGCGGCCGGTGGCCCGGGTCCGGGTACGCGTCGGCCGGCTCCACCACGTCCACCCCGGGGCGTTCGAGCAGTCCTTCGCCCTGGCCGCATCCGGGAGCGTGGCCGAGGCGGCCACGGCCGAGCTGGTCATGATCCCGATCCGGGGCCGGTGCCGGGCCTGTGCCGGGGCCTTCGAGACGGAGGAGCCCGTGGCGTGCTGCCCGGTGTGCGGGGGGCTCGACATCGAGCAGGCGGGCGGGGACGAGCTGGTGCTCGAGTCCATCGAGTACCGGGCCTGACAGGGAGGAGACCCAGATGTGCCTAGGGATTCCGGGAGAGGTGGTGGAGATGGTCGACAGCCACCACCACCTGGCCAAGGTCGACGTCGCCGGCGTGCGGCGGAACATCAACATCGGCCTGCTCGAGGAGGAGGGAGTCGTCCCCGGCGACTGGGTGCTGATCCACGTCGGCTTCGCCATGGCCAAGATCGACGAGGACGAGGCGAAGCTGGCGCTGGAGTCGTTGCAGATGATGGGTCAGGCGTACACCGACGAGATGCGGGCGGTGGTCGAGTCACGGATCGGATGAATTCCTAGAAGAGGCAGGCAGAGAAGAGAAAGGGCAGAGGAGGAGGACATGGGAGCAGTCGTGGGGTTCGTTCTGGGCTACGTGCTCGGGACCAGGGCTGGGCCGAGGGGCTTCGAGGAGCTCCAGGCGTCGTGGACGACGATCTCGTCGTCCGACGAGATGAAGGACGTGGTCTCGGGCGGGCTGTCCGTCCTCCGGGACCTGCTGCGCCAGGGCCGGGGCCTCCTCGCCGAGCGCCTCCAGGAGGAGCCCCGCCAGGGCCTCCGGCCGGTCGCCTGACATGCGCTTCGTCGACGAGTACCGGGACCCGGCTGCCGCCCGGGCCCTGGTGGGCCGCATCACGGACCTGGCAGCCGAGGACCACTTCAAGTTCATGGAGGTCTGCGGAGGCCATACCCACACCATCTACCGTCACGGAATAGAGCACGTCCTGCCGGCATCGGTGGAGCTGGTGCACGGCCCCGGCTGCCCGGTTTGCGTGATCCCGATGGGGCGCATCGACGACGCCATCGCCGTGGCCGAGACGCCCGGGATCATCTTCACCTCGTTCGGCGACATGATGCGGGTCCCCGGCTCCAGCGGCAACCTGCTGGGCGCCAAGGCGCGGGGCGCCGACGTCCGCTTCGTCTACTCGCCGCTCGACGCGCTGCGGCTCGCCGTCGACAACCCCGACCGCGAGGTCGTCTTCTTCGCCGTGGGCTTCGAGACCACGGCGCCGTCGACGGCGGTGACGCTGCTCCGGGCGAGGGAGGAGCGGGTGGCCAACTTCAGCGTCTTCTGCAACCACGTGACGATCGTGCCCCCGATCAAGGCCATCCTCGAGTCCCCCGACCTCCGCCTGGACGGGTTCCTCGGGCCCGGGCACGTCTCCACCGTGATCGGGCAGCGCCCGTACCGTTTCGTCCCCGAGGTGTACGGCAAGCCCCTGGTGACGGCCGGGTTCGAGCCCCTCGACATCCTCCAGGCCATCGCCATGCTGCTGGTCCAGCACCGGGAGGGGCGCTGCCAGGTGGAGAACCAGTACACCCGCTGCGTGCGGGACGAGGGCAACACGCGGGCTCTGGCCATCCTGGCCCAGGTCTTCCAGCTCCGTCCGCACTTCGAGTGGCGGGGGCTCGGCTTCATCTCCCAGAGCGCGTTGAAGCTGAAGGAGGACTTTGCGCCCTGGGACGCCGAGCTGCGCTACTCCGTGCCCGGAGTGCGGGTGGCAGACCCCAAGGCCTGCCAGTGCGGGGAGGTGCTGAAGGGGGTCATCAAGCCGTGGGAGTGCAAGGTCTTCGGCACCGCCTGCACCCCGGAGACCCCGATCGGGACGTGCATGGTCTCCTCGGAAGGGGCCTGCGCCGCGTACTACAACTTCGGGCGGCTCCACCGCGAGGCGGCCGTGAGCGTAGGTGCGGGCGCAGGGGCATGACGGCGGCCGGGACCACGACTGGGCGGCGCGCCCAGAGGTCCGCCCCGGCTGGTGCCCGCCCGGCGAGCGC
>JBOGGR010000315.1:0-5711 GCA_050744025.1 Acidimicrobiales bacterium | reverse complement strand
CCTCCTGGAGGACCGCAGCCCTCCCCAGGGCCTTCCACAGCGCATCGGTCCGCTTCAACCCCGCTCGATGGCTCGTGAAGCTCCCGGCGACGTCGAAGAGCCAGAGGCTTCCCCCGAGGTCGCGAGCCGTGAAGTCGACCGCCACGGCCGCTGTCTGTCGTTGGTCCTCCCGGACGGCGGTGAACCCAGCCGCCACGATGACGGCGCGGGCGATCTCCTTCGCACCCCTGCCTTCTCGCACCGCCCACGCCTGGAGGTCAGCGTCCCCGTCGGCTGGAGCGGGGACCGGGAACAGCGGTACGCGGGTGGGGCCGTCGACGTCCTCGGCGAGCCGCTGCCGCTCCTGCCCGACTCGCTTCTCGGCAAGGCGGATGTACGATTCGTCGAGGTCGTAGCCCACGTAGTGACGACCGGATCGGACCGCGGCGACCGCCGTGGTCCCAGAGCCGGCGAACGGGTCGAGGACCAGGTCCCCGCGGTAGGTGTAGAGCTCGATCAGCCGTGAGGGGAGCTCGACGGGAAAGGGAGCGGGATGACCGACCCGAGTCGCGCTCTCGGGGGGGATCTCCCATACGTCGAGCGTGTCCTCCATGAAGTCCTCGCGGGTCATGGACGGCTCCCAGGGAAGACCTTCGCGAGCTCGTCGCCGCGCCGGTATCGCCCGGTCGAAGCGGCCCTTGCTGGCAACGACCACGCGCTCGGTGAGGTCCCGCAGGACAGGGTTCCCGGGCTTCTGGAAGCTTCCCCAGGCGCACGATCCGGACGAGCCACGCTGCTTCAGCCAGATGATCTCACCGCGGAGCAGGAGGCGAAGGTCGTCCTGGAGGATCCCGGTCACGTCGGAGGAGAGCGAGCGGTAGGGACGCCGACCGAGGTTGGCGACGTTGACGGCGATCCGGCCACCCGGCTCCAGCGTCCGAACGCACTCCGCGAACACGTCCCGCAGGAGCTCGAGATAGTCCAGGTAGGTGGCCGGGACACCACCCTGGCCGAGCGCCTCCTCGTACTGCTTGCCGGCGAAGTACGGCGGTGACGTCACGACCAGTGCCACCGAGGAGTCCGCGACCTCGGTCATCCGGCGGGAGTCCCCGCGAATCAGCTTGTCGAGGCCCTTGTGCGCCTGCACGGTCGCGTCGGCGGACAGCTCCGGTGGCGTGAACCGGCTGTAGAAGCCGGCTGCGTCGTGGCTCTCCCGCTTCGACACGCCGAAGGCAGAGGTGGAGGTCGCCCGCCTGGCCATCGGGCTGCCATCGTACAGAGTCGACCCGAGCTCCTGGGGGATCCAAGTAGTGTGCTGGCGTGAGCGTCCCCGTCGAGCTGGCCGATCTGCGGGAGGAGACCACCCGCTTCGGCCCCACCCCCTACCTGCTGACGGTGGGGGCCGACGGGCGGCCCCACGCCGTGTCCGTGCAGGTCGGGTGGCAGGACGACGTGCTGGTCGCCTGGGCCGGCCGCCGGTCCGTCGCCAATGCCTCGGAGCGTCCAGAGGTGACCCTCCTGTGGAGCCCGGTCGAGGCCGGCGGCTACAGCCTGATCCTGGACGGCAGCGCCACGGCCGCCGAAGGACGGGTGTCCGTCAGACCCGGCCGGGCCATCCTGCACCGGTCGGCCGCCACCGGGCCCGGGGACCCAGCCGCCTCCGAGTGCGTGCCCCTCCCGCTGGACACCTGAGCGGCGATGAGCCTCACGGTCGTCGACCACCCGCTGGGCGCGACGCTGCTGAGCGCCCTGCGCGACCGCCACACCCCACCACCGCTCTTCCGTCTGCTGGCCAAGCGCCTCGCCTTCGTGCTGGCCCTGGAGGCCACCCGATCGGTCCCGACCCGGGCGGTGGCGGTGGAGACCCCTCTCGCTCCCACCGAGGGCAGCGCGTTCGCGGTCCCGCTCGTCGCGGTCCCGATCCTCCGGGCCGGGCTGGGCCTGCTCGAGGCCGTCACCGAGCTGCTGCCTGAGCTGGCCGTCGGCTACATCGGCCTCGAGCGCGACGAGGCCACCTTCGAGCCGTCCGCCTACTACACGAAGCTTCCGTTGCTGGACCGGGCGTGGGTCCTGCTGCTGGACCCGATGCTGGCCACCGGCGGCTCAGCGGCGGCCGCCTGCTCCGCTCTCGCCCGGGAGCGGCCTGTCCATGTGAGCCTGCTGTCCGTCGTGGCTGCTCCCGAGGGCATCGCACGCCTGGCCCGCGACCATCCCGACGTGGACGTGCTCACCGCCGCGGTCGACGACAGCCTGAACGACAGGGCCTACATCGTGCCAGGGCTGGGGGACTTCGGGGACCGTCTCTACGGGACCTGAAGTGGCCAGGGCCGCCCCGACCCGGGCGAGGCCAAAACCCCATTCACGGCCCCGGGGCG
Organism: Acidimicrobiales bacterium; assembly: GCA_050744025.1. Classification (GTDB taxonomy): domain Bacteria; phylum Actinomycetota; class Acidimicrobiia; order Acidimicrobiales; family JAJPHD01; genus JBOGGR01. The sequence goes on along the minus strand of JBOGGR010000315.1, from coordinate 3,357 downwards.
GGGCGCCGGGGCGACCGAGCCGCCAGGCGCTCAGTGCAGGCGCAGCTCGAACCAGACGGTCTTGCCCGCCGGGCAGTCCGTCACTCCCCAGGCCTCGGACAGGAGCTCGACGAGGGCGAGGCCCCTACCGGTCTCCTCGAAGGTGGCGGGCCAGCGAGCCTGGGGTATGCCGGCTCCCTCGTCGTGCACCTCGACTCGCACCTGCGACCCCTGGCGGTAGTGGACCGTGACGTCCATCGGAGAGTGGGCATGGCTCGCCGCGTTGATGGCCAGCTCACTGGTGAGGAGGAGGATGTCCTGCAGGTCCTGCAGGTCGTGGGCCGTCCCGGGCCGCGGCCAACCCGAACGGACGAGGAACCGCTCCACGAACTGGCGGGCAGCTCGGCCGCTCGCCGCCTCCGGGGCCAGATGACGGAGGGCGTGGCGGTCCCGAGGTGGCCGGGTCGCGACCCAGCCACCCTCGTGCTCCGAGAGCACACTGCTCTCAGCCGTGGTCGTCATCTCCTCCTCGCAGGTGGTCCCTAGGGCGCGGTCCCAACCAGTATGACGATCTCGTGACGCGTATGTCACTCATACCCCGTCCGGCCGGATCGGAACGGGTCGGGGGTGGGCACCCTACGGGTGGGGGAAGGCGGCTGTTCCTCCGAACGCCGGGCCAGGAGGCAAGGCTCTCGGTGACGCCCGCCCGTGCCCTCAGCGGCCCGGAGACGGGGTCCCGCCCCTCCGGCGGCGGACGGCCAGGCGACGGGGCGAGGGGAGGTGACGGTCCCGGCGCCGCCTGCGGAGCGTGCCCCCGCGGCGCCAGGCCGGGACCCTGCGGCGGAGGGGGACCGGGCGGCGGGGGGCCGGTGGCGGGACGGGGCCCGGGTCGCCGGCCAGGGCCCGGATGTCGTCGACAGCGTCGCCGGCGAACAGGGCTCTCCCGGCGCGGAGCAGCCGGGCCCGGAGCGGCGTGGCGGAGGCGGCCAGCTCGAGGGTCGGGCCGAGCTGCTCGGCGTCGCCGACCCACTCGAGCAGGCCACAGGCGGCCATGGCCGCCACGTTCGCCCGGCCGTGGCCCGGGATGGGATGGAAGCTGACGACGGGCACTCCCACGGCGAGGGCCTCCATCGAGGTGAGCCCGCCGGCATTCTCGAGCACGACGTCGGCGGCGACCATGAGGCGGGCCATGTCGTCCACCCAGCCCATTATGCGGGGCTCGCCCCGGACCGGGCGGGCACCCGCGCCCGGCCGCCCGCGGTGGGCCGGGTCACCCTGGGTCTTCCGGGCCAGCCGTCGCCGGAGGTGCTCGTCGGCGCCGCAGACGACCAGAGGGGTGAGGTCGGAGCAGCGCTGGACCAGGTCCAGGGTGGGCTCGATGTCGCCGGTGCCCCAGGAGCCGGCCACTATGAGCACCACCTGCTCGTCGTCGGACAGGTCGAGGCTGGCCCGGGCCGACCGCCGGTCCCACACGGGCCTCGAGAAGCAGGGCCGGACGGACGGCCCCGGCGCCGACGCTCGAGGGGCGCCGCGGCCCTCGGCCTCCGTGGCGGCCTCGGGGTGGATGCACACGTGCAGGTCGATGTCGGGGTCGACCCAGAGCCGGTGCACGACCATGTCGACGATGATGCTGGCCGCCGGCGCCCTGAGGATGCCCTTGCGGCGGAGGCCGCCCAGCACGGTAGAGCACAGGTGGAAGGTGGACACCGCCAGGGCCGGCTCTCGGGCGGCGACCCATCGGCCCACCCGGCGCTCGGCCAGGGCGGTCACAGGGGATACCGGCCCTCCACCGTCTCCTTTGGGCTCGAACCACACCCGGTAGATCAGGTCGTAGAGCCAGGGCGTCCGATGGAGCATGGCGGCGTACCCGGACCGCAGGCACCGACCGACCACGCGGGGTAGCACAGCCAGGAGGTCCATCACCTCGACCTCGTAGCCGAGGGCCCGGAAGCGGCGGGCCAGCTCGTGGGCGACCCCGTCGTGGCCGGCGCCCATGCTGGCGGTAAGGACGAGGACCGTCGGCGGCCTGGGGCCCGGCAGGACGACCGGCACGGCACGGGTCGCCTGGGGGAGGACGAGCTCGTCCGGGAGGGCCGGCTCGTCCGGGAGGGCCGGCTCGTCGGCCGGCCCGCCCCGGGCGGGCGGCGGCCCATGCATGCCAGTGCCGATCCGCTCGCTCGCCTTCGACCTGCTCAAATGTCGTCTCGTTCCCGGTGCCAGCACGACACCAGCCTGCGGGCCGGCGCGCCACATCGGCCTCTATCCACTGTCTCATCTTCCCATGGGGGTGGCGAACCTACCGCTGGCCCCGTCAGGGCCCTCGGCGCAGGGTCGGGCCGGCGCGGGGCTACCTGCTCGGCGGGGGGCCGGGGGGGCCGGGGGGGCCGGGGGGGCCGGCTACCTGATCGGGTGGGCCGTCAGCTGGGCCGCCAGCTGGGTCCGGATGCCGGGGCACGAGCGGTCCGGCCCGCCCATCCGAGCGGTCGGTGGGGGGGAGGCGGGCCAGGACCCGTCGAGGGGGAGCGCCAGGCCGGGGACCTGCCAGGCCGATGCCGCCGAGCGGATCACGCGGTCGGCCAGGGACCACCCCGGCGTCTCTGGGAGCTCCCCGCCGCTCAGCACGGCCCGGATGACGCGATCGGCAGCCCGGTTGGTGAGCATGCCTCCGTGGAAGGCGGGCAGCACCACCGACGGTATCCCGAGGGGGTAGGGGTCGGGTGAGGCCACGGCGTCGGCCAGGGGCAGGAGGGCGAACTGGCGGACGCCGGGGAGGGGGCACGACAACAGGGGCCGGAGCACGGGGGCTTCCTGCACGACCGACCGGAGGAAAGGACTGGTGGGGGACAGGGGTATGGGGGACACCGACCCGACGGTGTCGCTGATGCCGAGGAGCCCGGCCCCCCCGGCCAGTCCCCATCCCTTGGAGCCGACCGGGGGGTAGTAGACCCGGGCCGGGCGGACGAGCGGGCTCACCATCACCAGCGTCCCCACCGGGGCGTTCGGCGAGGCGGCCAGATAGGCCTTGGCCACGAGGGACCCCTCGCTGTCGGCCACGATGCTCACCGGCTGGCCGGACAGGCGGTGCAGGGCCGCGACCTGAGTGGCCATCAGCCGCTCCAACTGAACCAGGGGCTTTGTGGTGTCGGCGCTGGTGTAGGGCAGCGGCCGGTCGCCGGGGCCCAGCCCCCGGTAGGAGAAGCGGCGCTCGAGGTAGGGGCCGGGGAGACCGGGCGAGGACATGCCGTTCCAGTGGGTGCCGTAGCCGGCGGCGACCAGGACGGGGGCTCCACCTGCATCTGCGCCTGCCCGTGACCCGGCGCCTCCGTCGGCCACTGCCCCACCGACTGCACCAGGCCCGGCCCCATGAGGCCCGGCCCC
>JBOGGR010000314.1:0-3796 GCA_050744025.1 Acidimicrobiales bacterium | reverse complement strand
GCTCGGCGCCGAGCGCCGTCCCGATGGCGCGGGCCACCGCCGTTGCCGCCTCCATGGCGGTGGTCGCCGCCGCCCCCCCCTCGAGGAGGCGGCGGACGGCCCCGGCCACCACCATCTCCACCTGGCGCCCCTCGGCCCGCTGCGCCCACTGGATGATGGCGCCGAGCGGGGCGGCCGCCTCGGACACCCGCCGGACCTCGTCCTCGCCGAAGGCGCCGGCGCCCTCGCTGTCGAGCGCCAGGACCCCGACGACACCCGCCGGGGGACCGATCGGGACGGCCATGGCCGACCCGATCCCGAACGTGTCGGCCCACCAGCCGGCGATGAGCGGGGACCCGGAGGTGGGGGCGAGCTGGGGGCGCCCGTCCTGCAACACGCGCTCCACCAGGGCAGGCACCTCGCGGGCGGAGAGGAACCGGGGCCAGGAGGTGGAGTCCCGGGCCCCGTCGGCCAGGGCCGACATCCTGGGGACCAGGCGGCCGTCATCGATCAGGAACACGCTCCCCCGGCGGGCCCCGAAGACGGATGCGGCACGCTGGCAGATCGAGGCGAGGAGCTGGGAGAGAGGCGCCTCGCTCGTCACCAGCTCGGCCACCTGGGGGAGGAGCACCGCCGACGAGTGGAGGCGCTCGATGTCCCACGCCACGAGCTCGACCGCGGGACGGCCAGCGTCAACCGACCCGAGCGGTCCCTCCACGGGAGCTTCCGGCACGATCCCAATATCGGGAAGCGTCACCCTTCCCTGAAGCTCGGCCCGGCCGCCGCCCTGCTCGGGCCGCCCTACCCCCACACCCCGTCGGGATAGGGGCGGCGCCGGGGAGGAAGGGCGTCCCGCCTCCAGACCATGACCTTGCGACGGAACGAGCACACCTCCTCACCCCGCTGGTTGAAACCCTTGGTCTCCACGGTGACGATGCCCCGGTCTGCCTTGGTCCTCGAGGCGGCGGCGTCGAGCACCATCGTCTCGGCGTAGATGGTGTCGCCGTGGAACGTGGGGCGGGGATGGACCAGGGACTCGACCTCCAGGTTGGCGATGGCCGACCCGCTCACGTCGGGGACGCTCATGCCGAGGACCAGGGAGTAGACGAGGTTGCCCACGACCACGTTGCGCCCGTGGACGGTGTCGGCCTCGGCGAACCACTCGTTGGTGTGCAGCGGGTGGTGGTTCATCGTGATCATGCAGAACAGGTGGTCGTCGTACTCGGTGACGGTCTTCCCGGGCCAGTGGCGGTACACGTCGCCTACGACGAAGTCCTCCAGGCACCGGCCGAACGGGCGCTCGTGGGTGGTCATCCCCGTCGCGTACTACGACCCCCGCCCGCCCGTCCAGAAGGAGGGCCAGGGGGGGATAGTGGCCTCGTGCCCGGCGCCCGGGCCAAGTGGGCCATGATGATGAATGATGGCGCCGCAGGACGACACAGGCGGGGGCGGCCCTCCCCTGGATGGAGTCGAGCTGACCCGGTGGCGCTCCGAGGCCGGGGTGGCCCTGGAGGGCGCCCACAGGGACCGGTCCGCCGACAGCCACGCCCAGGCGTGCTTCCGGGCCGAGCAGGCCGCCCAGCTGGCAGTGAAGGGTTTGCTGCGCGGTGTCGGATCCACGGCCTGGGGACACGACCTGGTCGTGCTGAGCGAGCGCCTGCGCGATGCGGTGGGCATCGAGCTCTGGCCCGAGACCCTGGACGGCCTCGCCAGGCGCCTCTCGCTGCACTACACGACCAGCCGGTACCCCGACACCTTCCCGGAGGGCACACCGAGCCAGCACTATGGGCCAGAGCTGTCCGATCAGGCCATCGCCGACTCCCTGGCGGTCGTGGCCGCCGTGGACAGGGCCTGGGAGCAGCTGATCCTCGCAGGGGACGAGGAATGACGCCGGTCGGCCCCACGCCGGGCGCGGCAGCCAGGGTTGTCGCCAGGCGCCGGGCCGAGCGGGAGCGGCTGCTCGACCTGGCGCGCTCGTACGTGGCCGACCTCGACCCTGACCTCGGGGTGACCGCAGCTGTCGTGGTCGGCTCGGTCGCCAGAGGGGACTTCAACATCTGGAGCGACGTGGACGTGCTCGTTCTCGCCGAGCACCTGCCGTCCGGGTGGTGGGATCGCCTCGTACGGCTCCACCAGGGAGCACCTCCTGGCCTCTCCTTGGTGCCCTGGACTGCCGAGGAGTTCGGGGCCAAGCTGGCTCGGCGCGACATCCTCGCCACCGAGGCGGTCGAGCACGGCGTGCTGCTCGTGGGCGCCCTGCCTGCGGACCCTGAGTCACGGCGCTGACCACCGGCGCCGACGGGCTGCGAGAAGCTGGTCGGCATGGCCAATGGCACATCTACCAGTCGCACGGGAACGTGTCGAACGGTCAACCCGTGACGGTCACCGACACGGTGGCGCTCGGCTGGGGGCCTGACGACAGCCGCCCCACGCCCTGCTGGAGCAGCCCGAGGGTCACGCGGTAGGTCCCGGGCGCCAGCCGGGGGGGCCGCCCCGAGCCGCCGCCGGTGCCAGGGCCGCCCGGCGGGCCGGCGGCCCGGAGCAGGGCGGTCACGCTCACCGTCTGGCCCGGGAGGACCGTACGGGGGAGGTCGCCCGCCACCAGGGTCGCGAGCGGCTCGCCGGGAGGGGTCCCGGAGGCGGTCCCGGGGGTCGTCCGCGTCCAGGTCGCCACGACCTGCACGGCCAGGCGGTCACGGCCCAGGCCGGCCACGTTCGGCCACGGGCTGTCCCCCTCGCCGCCGGCAACGTGGGTCACCGACAGGCGCACGGGTGCCGAAGACCCGGGGCCGATCGTGACGGCCGCGGCCTGGCCGGGGGCCAGCGCCACGCGGGACCGGCGGGCCGCCGGCGGCAGGGGACCCGGGCCGCCGGCGGGGAAGAGCCAGCCGGCAGCGGCCAGGCGGTCCTGGAGCGGCCCGGGCAGGACCCAGAGGGCCTGGTCCACGCTGTTGCCGGGCACGACCTCCCGGGCCCCGGGCAGGCTGGCCGCCAGGTCTGGGCGGCCACTCACCACCTCGGCCGAGCAGGGCCGGCCGCGGGCCCCCGGGGCCCTCGAGTCGAAGGGGGCGAAGCGCTGGCCCGGGTCGTAGAGCCGGTCGTTGAAGAAGCTGAACGGGTCGTTCGTAGCCACGTCGTACCCTACGCAGGCCGCGGTGGCCCCCCACCTCGAGCGCAACGCCACCAGGGCGGCGGGCACCACCTGCTCGGTGGCCGTCCCCCGGGACTGGCGGGCCAGGTTGGAGAGGCCGGCGGAGGTCGAGGGGGTGAAGGCGGCCACGACGAGCACCGCCGCCACCACCAGGTTCAGGCGCCACGCCGCCGCCGTCACGACCAGGGCGAGGATCCCGACCCCGGTCAGGGCGAGCACGTCGATCGACGGGCGGGTCGACCCGCCCACCAGCGCCTGGACGGCCAGGATGTTGGTGGCCTGGTCCGTCCCGCTCGGAACGAGCCCTCGCCCGGCGACGACGCCGGCCGCGGTGGCGACCAGGGCGACGAGCCCGCCGATCACCACCCAGCCCCGGCGGGGCCGGCGGGCGCCCCGGTGGAACCCGACGCCGGCCAGCGCCCCGGCCACCAGGAGGGGGGCGAGGACGCCCTCGTCGTACCGGCCGTAGAGGACGCTGTCGAGCCTCGCCCCCTTCCCCACGCTCACGACCGAGACGACGAGGGTGACCACGCCGATGGCGGCGATGAGGGCCAGGGTCTGGTAGCGGGCCGGCGCACCGGCGGTCTCGGGGGCGAGGACCGTGCCGGCGGGACGACGCCGGCGGGACGGCCCGGCGCCCGGCCCGGCGCCGGCGGCTCCTCCCCC
>JBOGGR010000313.1:0-1850 GCA_050744025.1 Acidimicrobiales bacterium | reverse complement strand
GCCTCCGGCCGGCGCCCCGCCGGCCTCGGCCGCCACCCAGGCCTCGCGGGCCTGCCGAGCCGCGCGGGCCCGGCGCCTCCCCTCCAGGGTGGCCGGATGCGGCGCCATCTCGTCGAGCTCCGAGTTGAGCTCGGCCCCCACCAGGACGGCGAGCGCGGTCACGTAGAAGAACAGGAGGGCTGCGATCGGGGCGCCCAGCGGCCCGTAGGTCGAGGTCCGGCGCAGCCCCGACGTCAGGTAGAAGCGGATCCCGAAGCTCCCCGCCAGCCACACGGCCATGGCCAGCACCGCCCCCGGCAGCCCCCGGAGCCACGGGGCCCGCACGGGCACGGCCAGCCAGTACAGCGTGGCCAGGACGGCCAGGGAGCCGAGGCCGACCACGGGCCAGTACGCGACGTGCACGAACGTCGAGACCTCGGGGGTGACGGCGCCCGGCGCCAGGCGGGTGATCGTGCCCGGGCCCAGGACCAGCAGGGGCAGGAGCACCGCCCCGACGACGACGATGCCGACGTACAGCCCGAGGGCGATGGCGCGGGTCCGCCACGCCGGGCGCAGGCCGTCCATGTCGTAGGCGACGGTGATGGCGCCCACGTAGGCGTTCATGGCGGCCGACCCCGACCACAGCGAGATGACGAAGCCGGCGGAGGCGACGTCGGGGTGGCTCTGGCCGAGGACCCGGTCGACCAGTGGCGCCACGACGGTGTGGACGGCCTGCGGCGTGAGGACCCGGCCGGCCACCCGCAGCACGTCGTCGTGGATCCGGCCGACGGCGCCCTGCCCGAGGCCCTCCCCCACGTAGCCGGCCAGGCCGAGCAGGGCCAGCACGAGGGGGGCGAGGGACAGGAGGGCCCAGAACGCCGTCTCCGCCGCCAGGCGGAGGATCCGGTCCTCGCCCACCTCGGACACCGTCCGCCGCCCCACCGTGAGGCAGAAGGCCAGCCGCGGGTGGCGGGCCAGCGCCCGCCTCGCCAGGGCGGTCCCGGGGCGGAGCACCCGCCTCGCCAGGGCGGTCCCGGGGCCGAGCGCCCGCCTCGCCAGGGCGGTCCACGGGGCCAGCGCCCTCAGCGCCACCGCCCCGCAGCCCCGGGCGGCCGGCCCGGCCCGGGCGCACCAGCCCCGGACGGCGCGCCCGGCGAGGGTGGGCACGGGGCCCCGGCGGGTCAGTCGCCGTTTCGCCGGGCGCCCTCCGCGGCGGCCACCGCCAGCCACACCCGCTGGGGCGTCGTCGGCATGTCGAGGTGGCGGACGCCCAGATGGGACAGGGCGTCGACGACGGCGTTGTGCACGGCGGGCGTGGAGCCGATCGTGCCCGACTCGCCGATGCCCTTCACGCCCAGCTCGTTCAATGGCGTGGGCGTGGCCATGTGGACCGTCTCGAAGCTGGGCAGCTCGGCGGCGGACACGAAGGCGTAGTCGGCCAGGTTGGCCGTGACGGGGTTGCCGTCGTCGTCGTATCGGACCTCCTCCATGAGGGCCTGGGCCACGCCCTGGGCGAGCCCGCCGTGGACCTGCCCCTCGGCGAGCATGGGTGCCACGATGCGACCGGCGTCGTCGATCGCCACGACCCGCTGGACCTGCACCCGGCCGGTCTCGGTGTCCACCTCCACCACGACCAGGTGGGCGCCGAACGGGAAGGTCGGCCCGGGCGGGGTGAAGTCCACCTCGGCCGCCAGCCGGCCCTCGGGCAGGTGCACCGCCATGGTCCCGCCTCCCTTGGCAGGCCTCTGCCCGGCGCTCACTCCCGCCTCCTCCGCCCCGCCCGTCGTCGAAATGGCATCCGCTGCTCCTCCCTCCCCGTGCCCGCTCCCGCCGGCCGCGCCCCCGCCGCCGGCCCCGTGCCCGCTCCCGCC
>JBOGGR010000312.1:0-8846 GCA_050744025.1 Acidimicrobiales bacterium | reverse complement strand
ACCACTGCTCACACTGACCTCGATGGCGTGGTGGTTCGGGCGCGTGAGGCGGCCAGCGTTGCTGGCGAACTGCCCGAGCGCCCATCAGGTGCCGAGCCCGTCAGGCTGCCCGAGGAGATCAACCTTGGGACCTGGCTGAGCGAAATGGTTCGCTCAGGGGAGTGGGCTGAGATGATGAAGGAGATCACAGCCGAGGACCACGAGCTGGCCGACGAGCTTCCCCCTACCTGAGCTTCGCGTGGTCGTCATCGACGACGCACTCCTGCTCGATGTCCTGGCCGGCACGGCGGCACCCGAGCTGCTGGAGACCAGACGGCGCGGGGAAGTGGGCACTACCGGTTCGTGGTACTGGCGGGCGGCCCGAGCAGCGGTCGGAAGTGGCCACGGGACGTTGTCGCCCCGAGTCGACGCTCTTGCCCCAGTCGCCCAAGATGCCGTTCGTGCCGGCATGGGCAACCTGCCGACAGAGATCGCCCTGATCAGCCTCCGCCACCTCGTGCCCATCATGGCTCGCCTCCCTCGTCCTGCCAACCTCCTCACGCTTGAAGCTGTCGCCGCCGCCCGTCTCCTCGAGGCCGATCTCCTCGTCTCGACCACCTCGGTCCTCTTGGAGGATCTGGCCGCGGCAGCTGGGGTCCGGGTTCGAGTGGTCACGGCCGGCTGAAGCGAACGCGGGTCGCCACAAAGGTTCGCGACGTCCCACAACCGGATCCGCTTGCGGTGAATGGGCGGTTCAGCCTAGGGCTTGCCGGGCGGCGTCTAGGTGACGTTCGGCTTCGTCGACGTTGTGCTTGACCCGGGCGACGTCGACGACCCTGCCGGCGGCGAAGGTCAATGTGGCCTGGCGGACGAAGGCGGAGCGGCTCATTCCGGCGGCCTCGGCGGCTACGCCCAGCTGGTCGGCCTCCGAGCGGCTGAAGCGTGCCGAAACCATGACCGAGAGCTGCTCAGGCCCGTTGGCCCCGACGGGTTGTGCCCAGCGGTCTTCGTCGTCTCGGTGGGCGTAATGGTCATCGGCCCGTTCCGACTCGGTGGTCGGCTCTGCCTTGTCGATCATCTCATCTCCCACGCCGCGATCGGACGGAGCACACGCCGTGCCGGGTTGTACAGTAAGCCACCACGACTCGCAGGCGTCGGCCGCCGTCGGTGACTCCTTCGGCCAGGTAGTCACCGCTACCACGCCGGTCGGGACGGAAGACGGGGGGCCCCGGCCCCCGCCGAGGACCTGCTCGATCTCGGCCACGGCGACGCCATGCCGGGTGGCATGGGCCTCGTTGCCGTCGTCCCACTCCACGACCTCCCACACCAGCACGTACTACACACTACGGGAAGTGTACTACCTGAGCTGGTGGCTGCGGCTGCTGCCGGTGACCGGAGCACCGCGCCGGGCCGGCCGATCAAGGAGGTGCGCCATGAGCGCGCTACTCGTCGGGTACGCCCGATCCTCCACCCACACCCAGGACCTCACCGCCCAGCGCGACGGCCTCGCCGCTCTCGGCGTAACGGCCGCGCGGATCTACGTCGACCACGGCCTGACCGGCACGAACCGGGAACGCCCCGGTCTACGGGAGGCACTCGCGGCCTGCCGGGCCGGCGACACCCTGGTGATCACCAAGCTCGACCGGTCTCGCCCGCTCCCTGCCTGACGCCCGGGCGATCGCCGACGAGCTCACCGCCCGGCAGGTTCGCCTGAACCTGGGTGGATCGGTCTACGACCCCACCGACGCCATAGGGCGGCTGTTGTTCAACGTCCTCGGGGTTATCCAGTCACTAGGGTGTCTGTGTCTCAGCCGCTGTCTCGGACCATCGCTGGTTCGCTGCTCCCAGGGGACTGACTCGGGCACCAGCCACGCAGATCGCCGAATCGGGCGCGTTACTCGGGGGTGGCTTTGCCGACGGCGTCAAGTACAGATCGGCCAATTCTGGCTCTCGGCCCGTGGCGTTGTTGAGGAGCCGGGGTTCTCGGCGTCCCCGAGTCATTACGGTGCACGGGCCGACGCCGGGCAGCTCAGTTGCTGGGACGCAGTAATTGCAGGTCATTGGTGACGAAGGCAGCGAAGGCCGGGGGCACGGGCAACCGGCCGGAGCGAGACGCTCGTGCAGCTCGGCGAGTAGGCCCGCAAGCCGGGTCGCCACCTCCAGCAGGTCGGCGAGGTCGGTACCCGCCGCGGTCGCCTCCACGCCTTGTGGGTACGGCGGCGGCTTCGTGGCGTCGAGCAGGCTCGTGATCCCGTACTGGGGGTCTTCGACACGCCGCCCAGACCCACACCGGCTCGGTCATGGCCGCCGATAGCTCGGTGGCGACCGCGCCGGCCGGGTCGTAGAGCACGACGCTGCCGGGCACGGTGGCGTTGGTGGCGTCCACGACATCCAAGTCGATCTGGGTTCGGTCGGCGAACTGGGCGAAGATCCGCCGCTGCGGCTCGGAGACGGTGGGGATCGGCTCGAAGCATTCGACCAACTCGCCGAACCCGCCGGCCGCGTCCTTGATCCGCTGAACCACCGCCTCGATCTGGCCGTCGGTGACACCCATCGCCAGATCGAGATCCGACAAGCCATCGGCGTTGCCACGAACAACCGACAACGAGCCAGCCGGCCGTCGGGGTCCTCCCGACACGGCCCAGTTCTCCCGAAGCTGTCCCCAGCCGCAAGGTAGACGGGGTGCGCGTCGGGCCTCGTCCTGGTCACCCGGCGTCTGAGTGGGGCGCCTGAGGTTCGCTTGGCTCGTCCACGGCGATACGCCAGTGGACCCATCGGATGGCCGGTAGGCCAACAACTACCAGGCTGGCCAGGACAGCCCAGGCGGCCCCGAATGCCAGCACCAGGTGGGCGCCGACCAGGAGGGCCACTGGCCCGGCGCCGGCGTAGGCGATCGGCCCGGCGCTGTAGGCGCCAACCAGGACGAAGGCGTAGACCCGGCCTGGGCCTCCCTGGGCACTTGCTGCTGGACGGAAGCAGACCAGAAGATGTTGAACCCCAGCCGACCCCAGGCCAGCCACGACGGCACCGGCGGCCACCTCGGGAGTGGGTAGCCCGAAGGCCAGGAGGGCCAGGGGAAGCGGGTAGCCGAAGGTGGACGCGATGGCGATGAGAAGCGGCCGCCCGGGTCTGCGGCCGAGGGCCACCAGCCCGCCGGCCACGGAGCCTGCTCCGTAGCCGGCCATGATGATGCCCCAGGCCTGGGCCCCGCCGAGGTAGGCCTTGGACAGCACCGGACCGAGGAGGAGGAACGGGCCCCAGGCCACCAGGTTGAAGGGGGCGAACTGCAGCGTCGTGACCCACAGCCAGGTGCGGGACTTGAACTCGCCCCACCCCTCCATCAGATCGCGCCAGACGGAGCTGCCGGCCGTTCCCTGCGACCTGGGCAGCTTCAAGCCAGCGAGGGCCAGGGCGCTGAGGCCGTAGCTGGCGGCGTCCAGAGCCACGACGGTGGCCGGGTTGGCCAGGGCGACCAGTGCTCCGGCCAGTGCTGGGCCGACCACGCTGACGCCCGACTGCGTCATGCCGAACAAGGCGTTGGCATCGCCCAGTTCGTCGGATGGGGCGTTCTCCACGGTGAGCGCGTTGAAGGCCGGGCCGAACAGAGCGTCGCCCACGCCCACGGCCCCGGCCAGCAGGGCGAAGACCCAAATGGATGGATGCCCGGCGAAGAGCAGCGCTGCCAGGACCCCTTGGCTGGTGGTCCGGAGCAGGTCGGCGCCGAGCATGACCGGGCGGCGACCGAGGCGGTCGGCAACCACCCCGCCGCCGAGCATGAGGAGCACCTGGGGAACGATCTGGGCGGCGAAGACGTAGCCGAGGTCGGCAGCCGATCCTCCGCTGTCGAGGACGGCGAAGGCCAAGGCGATCGAGGCCATGGCCGTGCCGAGCTTGGACGGGACGTAGCCGGCGTAGAACCGCCTGACGGTGCGGTGCCGGAGCATTCGGGCCCGGTCCAGCCACCGGGATCCTGACCCTGAAGACGTCTCCACAGGGTCAGCCTGCTCGCACCCGATGGCGTTAGGCAAGGAAGTTGATACTAGATCACTCAGCTAAGCTTATCGCTAGACCGGGAAACGGTCGATGACCTGCTCATAGCTCTGCTGTGCGTCAGCGAGGGCGATCCGGGAGTAGACCTCCAGCGATTGCCGGCTGGCATGGCCGCTGTAGGGCTGGATGAGGGCGTCGTCGATGCCCTGGGTCTTGAGCCAGGTGAACAGGAAGTGCCGCAGCCGGTGGGGTGAGACCGGGTGGGCCATGCCGGCCAGGCTGGCGTAGCGGGCGAGCATGGCCCGCACTCCCCGGGTGCTGTAGGCCTTCTTCCAGCTGGACTCGAACAGGTGGGTGGCTCCCTGGCCACGCATGGCGTCCATGTGCAGGCCCAGGGTCTCCTTGAACGAGGTGGGGAAGGGGACGAAACGGTCCTTCTTGCCCTTGCCCTGGGTGATCCGGATGCGACAAGCGTCCAGGTCCACGTCGTCCAGGCGGATGGCTACCAGCTCGGCCACCCGGACCCCGGTGTAGAGCAGGGTCTTGATGAGCACGACATCGCGGCCCCGGCGCTGCTTCCACACGGTGTCGTAGTAGCGCCGAATCTCGTCCTCGGTGGGCACGTAGGGCAGGCGCTTGGGCTCCCGTTGGACCTCCACGTCCAGCTCAACCCGCAGGTGGCGGAAGACCTCCTTCAGGTAGGTGTAGTCGGGGCGCTCAGCGCGCAGGTGCTTGGCCAGCTGGCGGGCCTTCTGCCGGGCCGGGGTCCGCTTCAGCTGAGCCGGGGCGTCCGGCGGGTCGCTGGGTCCGGTCATCTCGTCTCCTGAGGGAGGCCAATCCGCACGACCCTGCTGGCTTCTTCAGCCGGGGCGAGGTGTCCCCATGGAGTGTCGCGCTCTTCGGGGACCCAGGACGGCGGTCACCGAGGCTTGTGCCAGATCAATGAGTACCGCCAGAGGAGATGGCGGCGATAGCGAACCCCTGGAGGACGGCGACAGCCGGCGAGCGGACCTCGGCGAAGGTGTGCGGCGGGGGCCACACCGTCGGCGAGGGGTGCTCCCAGCAGGTCCTGGTCACCCTGTGTAGCGACGACGCCCGCCAAGTCCAACGGCAGGTCGGCGGGATAGCGGCTCCGGGCCAGCCCGATGATCGCCAGGGTCCCCCCGGACAGAGCAGGTCGCCCATGCGGGCCAGTGCCCTGGTGGCGTCCATGTGGTGCATGGCGGCGACAGAGCTCACGAGGTCGAACGAGCCCGGTGCGGAACGGGTAGGTCAAGAAGTCGCCCACCAGCTAGCCGATCCCACCGGCGCCGGGGTGGGCTCGGGCGAGGTCGACGCTCGCCTGGTCGCGGTCGATGCCAACGACGACCGGCACGGACTGCCATAGCTGCCGGGCGAGGGTACCCTCACCACAGCCCACGTCGAGGGCCGAGCGGCACCCCTCGGGGAGAGCATCGAGAACGACCTGGTGGTACTGGAGGTTGTGGTTCCACCGCGTCCCGTCGTTCACCTGCCGTGGTCCGGTCCTTGCGCTGGAACCGGGAGTAATCTGCCATGCGGTCTCAATCTCGGAGCACGCGCCGCAGCTCGTCGGCTTCGACGCCCGCGTCGCGCAGCACCCCGGCGAGGGTGCCACGCTTGAGCTCGCGGTGAAGCGGAACGACGAGAGGAACGCTGCGGTCAGGGTGCCGGAGGCGGACATGGCTCCCGCGCTGGCGCACCACCGTCCAGCCGAGCCTTCCGAGAGCCGAGACCAGCTCCGCGCCGGAAACGACCGGCAGCCGCCCCGTCAAGCGGGCAGCGCGAGCCTGCGCCGAACGACACCCATCCCCAGGGTTCGGCCCTCCTCGCGCATACCCTCGACGTAGAGGGCCAAGGCCTCCTCCGCGTTCGCAGTAGCCTCTTCAAGGTCGTCGCCCTGAGTGTGAAGGCCGGGCAGGTCTGGCGCATACGCGTGGTAGCCGCCCTCCTGTTCCGGTTCGAAGACGAACTCCACGTCGCGGGATGCTTCCACGCCATCAAGCCTACATCGGCACCGGTACCCGGCCAGCGCGACAAAACGACGGATCACGTAGGGTGGCCCCAGTCAGCTCTCGCCACCCTTCGCGCGAACATGTTCGCCACCGGGAGAGGGGCCCGCTCCGGACGTCCTGCATGCCGAGTGCCGGCTGGAGCGCGACCGGCCTACGGCGTGGTCCGAGCCCCACATCACGCACTTCACATCGCCGTTCGACCAGGTCCCTTGCCGCCACGGCCCGGCCCTCCTGGCGGGATCCTCGGTTGAAAGGAGGTGCGACGTATGGGTTTCGAGAAAAGGCCGGCGTTCCGGAGCGTCAGGTTGGCAGACGCCGACTTCTCCGGGGCGCGCCTCCACGCCCCGATCTTCGAGGGCACGAAGATCACCGACGGCTGGTTTTTGAACGCCGACATCTCGGGTGACATCGAGGGTCTCCGGGTCAATGGGGTGAAGATCGCACCCTTCGTGGAGGCCGAACTCATCCGCCGCTTCCCCGATCGTGCGAAGTTGCACGCCACCGATCCGCGGGGGCTGGTAGAGGCGTGGGCCATGATCGAGGATCGGTGGAGCGACACCGTCGAGCGGGCCGGGGCGCTTCCTGAGCCGACGCTCCACGAGCAGGTGGACGACGAGTGGAGTTTCGTCGAGACGCTCCGCCACCTCGTCTGCGCCACCGACACGTGGCTCCTCCGCATGGTCCGGTACGAGTCCCGCCCCCTCCACCCGTGGGGGGTCGCCGGATCATGGCTGACCGATCCCCGCGGCATCGGGCTTGAACCCGACGCCGTGCCATCGCTCGACGACGTGCTCGAGGTGCGCCGAGGGCGCATGGATGCCGTGCGCGACGCAGACTCGTGCGAGCTCGCCCGAGGTGAGCGCGGCGATGGTCTCGTGGACAGCCGCGTCTATGCCAGCTACCTCGCCGCCCTGAGCCAGATCCGGGCGCCGGGCACGGCGCGCGACCGACGATGATCGGCTGATAGGTGACAGCGAGAGCGGAGCCTGGTACAAGCTCGGCCCCGTAGACGTCGGTGTCGATGACGATGGGGCCGCGAGAGGGCCGGGTGCTCACGCCTCCAAGGCGGCGAGGAAGGCGACGCCCTCTTCTTCGGTGAGGTCGTCGATCACCATCTCGTTCGGCGGGGGGAGCGGTCGGGCGCGCCGGAGCAGCTCAGGAACGGGCAGCTCACGATGCTCGCTGTGGCTTGTCGGGAAGGGTTGGGTCGAGGACATCTCGTCGTCAGCGCACTTGGGCGTGGTCACTGCTCGCCCCACCACTGCAGTCATGGCGCGTCCCCTCTCACCATGCCCAGGTCGACACCCGGCGTCGGGCCAGAGACCCCGTCCGATCAGCCATGGTTCTATGGGCGCTCAGCCGGCTCGCCGTAGCGCTCCTGGGCGGCCTGTCGGCTGGTGCCGAGCATGGCAGCGATCTGAGTCCACGTGTGACCGTGCTCACGGGCGTCGGCGACGGCATCGGCCAATTCGACCTGGCTCGTCGCCGATGCGCGAACGGCGGCACCGATACGGCGCAGACGGCTGGCGTCGGCATCGGGCAGGGCGATGGCTGCCGGGTCGAGTGAGTCGAGCCACCGCTCTGCGTCTGCGGCGGCCTGCTGAAGTTGCTCGCTGGTACGGGGCATGATCGTCGTCTCCTTCTATATAGGTGCTCGTAGAACTTGGGTCGAAGCGTCATGGCGTGGATGGCCACCGGTTGACCGCCGTCATCGAGGACGACGACTTCAAGAAGCCGGCCGGTTCGGTCGGCGCCGATGTAGAGGTCGCGGTCGCCCTGGTTGAGCACGCGGATGGCGTTTGCGCACCGCGTGCTCGATGTCCAGATCATCGACGCCGTGCTTACGGGCATCATCCGCGATCTTCATTGAGTGCAGGTTACCTTGCCAAGCGGGTCTTGGCGGCGTTGGCTGCCTTGACGAACGCCAACAGGGCAGGCGAGGGGCCGCCGCGCTGCTGCTCGATGTGTTCTGCGTTGTCTGCGTACATGCGGTAGAGCGAGTCTCGGAGACCTTCGTCGCCGCCGTGAAACTGCTCGAGAAGCTTCATCTTCATCCACTCGGCCGCCAGCCTCTGTGCCTCCGGTGCGGCCGGGTCCACACCGGCATCGAGGGCCGCTTGCACCTGCTCGATCAGCTTCGGCCATGCCGCCTCAACGTCCCTGATCGCTTGCTCGCCGATCTGTTGCCGGCGCTCGGCCAGATCGGCCGAAGAAGTCGGTGACCGCCGCCACCCGGGCGCCCTGCGAGGCGGCGACCACGATGGCCAGCTGCGCCCTGAGGGTCCGGATGGCTGCCATCTGGCGGCCCAGGTAGGCCCGGTGCTCTTCGAGCAGGTCCTGCATCGAGCACCCCCCGCCCAGGACCTCGCCGATCGTCTCCAACGGCAGGCCCAACTGGCGCAACGCCAACACTTGGTAGAGCCGTTCGACGTCGGACTCGACACAGAGCCGGTACCCAGCTGGCGTGCGGGTCGAGGGCTGCACCAGGCCCAGGTGGTCGTAGTGGTGCAGGACCCCGGTGGCGAACAGCACCTCAGAGTGATCCACGCCATGGAGCTGCGGGACAAATACCGCAGCCAGTACGAGGAGGCACGCAAGTGGCGAGTGTGAAGCAAACCAAGACGGGGACGGTCCTCACGTCCGAGGTCGAGGAGGCTCTGGCCGACGAAGCCGAGGCCGGCCACGACCTGGATGCAGCGCGCCCAGTTCCTACCGGGCGACCGTTCCTAATCACTGAGCAATAGTGACTTATGCTCGGTGAGCGACTCCGAACGGTCCTGGGTCGCCTGGTCGCCTGGGGATGCCCGGTTGGCTGGTCGGGTCTTGTGCCGCGGGTGCGGCTGC
>JBOGGR010000311.1:0-9896 GCA_050744025.1 Acidimicrobiales bacterium | reverse complement strand
CGAGCTCCTCGGCGCGCCGCCGGGCCTCGCCCTCGTCGGCCGCCTCCACCACGAACCGGAAGGACCGCCCCGCCCGCATCTCGCGGACCTCGTGGAACCCGAGGGCCGGCAGCGCACGCTCGATGGTGGCCCCCTCGGGGTCGGCGATCCCGGGCCGGAGGCCCACCTCCACCCGCGCCGCGAACCTCATCGCGGCGCACCGTACCAGTCGGCCAGGCGCCGCCCGGTGACCCGCTCGTAGGCGGCCTGGTAGCGCGCCGAGGTGGCCTCCACCACCTCGGGCGGGAGGGGCGGCGGGGGCGGGCGCTTGTCCCAGTCGCCGGCGGCCGCCCAGTCCCGCAGCGGCTGCTTGTCGAAGGCGGGGGGGGTGCGCCCGGGGACCACCTGGTCCGCCGGCCAGAGGCGCGACGAGTCCGGCGTGACCACCTCGTCACAGAGGGAGAGCACCCCGTCCACGTAACCGAGCTCGAACTTGGTGTCGGCCAGGACCAGGCCGGCGGCGGCCGCCCGGTCGGCGGCCCGGCGGTAGAGGGCGAGGGACAGCTCTCGGGCCCGCAGGGCCGCCTCCGCCCCCACCAGGTCCACCGCCGCCGCGACGTCGATGTTCAGGTCGTGCCCCTCCTCCGCCTTGGTGGACGGGGTGAACATGGGCTCGGCCAGCTTGTCGGCGAGGCGCAGGCCGGCGGGCATCGGCATGCCGTGGACGGTGCCGGACGCCTCGTACTCGTCCCAGGCCTGGCCGGCCAGGTAGCCCCGCACGATGCACTCGATCGGCAGCATCTCGGCCCGCCGCACGAGCATGGCCCGCCCGGCCAGGTCGCCGAGGCCCTCGACCCCCTCGGGGAAGTCGGCCGGGTCGGTGCTGACGAGGTGGCCCGGAGCAAGGTCGGCGAGCCGGCCGAGCCAGAAGGCCGTCAGGCCCGTGAGCACGCGGCCCTTGCCCGGGACGGGCTCGGGCAGCACGACATCGAAGGCCGAGATGCGGTCCGACGCCACCATGAGCAGCCGGCCGTCGCCGGCGTCGTAGACGTCTCGGACCTTGCCCGAGTACTCCAGCGCCAGGGGCATCAGGGGGCCTCCTCTCTGTCGGGGGGAACGGCGTCGATGGCCCGGAGGGCGTCGACGGCGAGGTGGGCGTGGCGCAGGGCCCGCTCCAGGCTGAACGCCTCGTCCAGCGCGGCGCCAGAGAGGCCGACGTCGGGATCGGCCTCCAGGACCGAGCGCAACGCCCTGCCCTCCTCCCATGCCACGCGGGCATCCCGCTGCACGATGCGGTATGCAGCGTCCCTCGTGAGCCCGGCGCCCACCAGCGCGAGGAGCACCGGCTGGGAGAAGACGAGCCCGTGCGAGGACTCGAGGTTCGCGAGCATCCGCTCGGGGTGGACGACCAGGCCGTCGACGATCCCGGTCAGGCGGCGCAGCATGTAGTGGGCCAGGAGCGACGCGTCGGGGAGCACCACCCGCTCGACCGACGAGTGGGAGATGTCCCGCTCGTGCCAGAGGGCCACGTCCTCGAGGCCCGCCCCCACGTAGCCCCGCAGGACGCGGGCCAGCCCGCTCAGCTGCTCCGAGCGCCAGGGGTTGCGCTTGTGGGGCATGGCCGACGAGCCCTTCTGGCCCCCGCCGAACGGCTCCTCGACCTCGGCGACCTCGGTGCGCTGGAGGTGGCGCAGCTCCGTGGCGATGCTCTCGACGGTGGCCCCGGCCGCCGCGCACGCCCACAGGTACTCGGCGTGGCGGTCCCGGGCCACCACCTGGGTGGCCGGGACCGGGCGAAGGCCGAGGGCGTCACAGACGTGGGCCTCCACGGCCGGCTCCACGTTCGAGTACGTGCCGACAGCCCCGGACAGCTTGCCGACGGCCACGGCCTCCCGCGCGGCCCGCAGCCGGGCCCGGTCCCTGTCGGCCTGGAGGCACCACAGGGCGAGCTTGGAGCCGAGGGTGATGGGCTCGGCGTGGATCCCGTGGGTCCGGCCCACCATGGGGACGCCGGCCAGCTCCCCCGCCCGGCGCCGGAGGACCCCGACCAGGGCGTCGCTGGCCGACACCAGGAGGTCGGCCGCGTCCGCCAGGGTCGCCCCGAGGGCGGTGTCGACCACGTCGGAGGAGGTGAGCCCGTAGTGGACCCAGGCCCCGGCCGGCGGCCCGATCGCGCCCTGCACGACGTCGACGAAAGCGGCCACGTCGTGGTCGGTGACCAGCTCCCGGTCGGCCACCGCCGCCACGAGGGCGCCGTCCACCTTCGGAGCCCGGTCGCGGACCATGGCGGCCTCGGCCGGGGGGACGACCCCGAGGGCGGCCCACGCCTCGACGGCCAGGACCTCGATCTCCAGCCAGCGGGCGAGGCGGGCCTCGTCGGAGAACAGGGCCGCCATCTCGGGCATCGAGTAGCGCCCGATCATCCGGCCCCTCCGGCCACCCGGCCCCCCCGATCCGGCGCTCCGGTCACCTGGCCTCCCGATCCGGCGCTGCGGTCACCTGGCCCCCCCGGCCCGGAAGTCGGCCAGCCGGGCCGCCAGCCCGGCGTCGGCGATGGCCAGCATCTCCACGGCCAGGACTGCGGCGTTGGCGGCACCGTCGACAGCGACTGTGGCCACCGGGATCCCGCGGGGCATCTGCACCGTGCTGTAGAGGGCGTCCACCCCGGAGAGAGCGCTGCCCGAGAGGGGCACCCCGATGACCGGCAGCGTGGTGTGGGCGGCCACCGCCCCGGCCAGGTGGGCCGCCATCCCGGCCCCGCAGATGAGGGCCCCGAAGCCCGCCTCCCTGGCCCCCCGGGCGAACTCGGACAGCGCGTCGGGGCTGCGGTGGGCGGACAGGACCTTCTCCTCGGCCGGGACGCCGAAACGGCCCAGCCACTCCAGCGCCGGGGCCATCCGCTCGGCGTCGCTGGCCGACCCCATCACCACCGCGACCTTCACGCCGGGGCCCCTGCCGCGGCGTGAAGGGCGATGTCCCGGCGGTAGTGCAGGCCGGGCCAGGAGACCCGGCCGGCGGCCCGGTAGGCCCGGTCCCTCGCCTCGGCGAGAGTCGGGCCGACGGCGGTCACGTCCAGCACCCGCCCGCCGGCCGTCACCAGCCGGCCGCCCTCGCCCGTCGCCGTCCCCGCGTGCAGCACGGTCACCCCTTCGACCTCCTCCGCCTCCTCCACACCGGCGATGATGTCACCCCGGCGGGAGGAGAGCGGGTACCCGGCGGCCGCCAGCACCACGGCGACGGCGGCATCGGGCCGGAACGCCGGCTCTGACCGGAGGCGCCCGTCTGCTGCCTGGGCCAGCAGCTCGGCGAGATCCGTGCCGGGCGCCAGGCGGGGCAGCACCACCTGGGCCTCGGGGTCCCCGAGGCGCACGTTGAACTCCACGACCTTGGGGCCGCCGGCCGTGAGCATGAGGCCGGCGTAGAGCACCCCCCGGTAGTCGATGCCCTCCCCGCGGAGGGCGGCGAGGAGGGGGCCGACCGCCCTGTCCATGACCACGCCCACCAGGTCGTCGCCGGCGCCCGGGACCGGCGAGAAGGCGCCCATCCCGCCGGTGTTGGGCCCCGTGTCCCCGTCCCCCACCCGCTTGAAGTCCTGGGCGGGGGCGAGGGGGACGGCCCGGTGGCCGTCGCACAGGGCGAGGAGGGACAGCTCCGGGCCGGCCAGGCCCTCCTCCAGCACCACCCGCCGCCCGGCCTCCCCGAACGACCGGCCCGACAGCTTGGCGGCCACGTCCGCCTCGGCCTCCTCCAGGGAGGAGGTGACGAGCACGCCCTTGCCTGCCGCCAGGCCGTCGGTCTTCACCACGTAGGGCGGCGGCTGGCGCCGCAGGTGCTCGACGGCGGGGCCGAGCTCGGAGAAGGTCTCGTGGCGGGCGGTCGGCACGCCCGCGGCGGCCAGGACCTCCTTCATCCAGGCCTTGGACCCCTCCAGCCGAGCCCCGGCGGCGCCGGGGCCGAGCACCAGCCGGCCCCGGGCCCTCAGCCGGTCGGCCAGGCCGTCGACCAGGGGCTGCTCCGGCCCGACCACGACCAGGTCGGCCTCGACCTCCTCGGGCGGCGCCGTCGTGCAGGCGATGCTCCCGGCGGCGCCCATGCCCGGGTTGCCGGGCGTCACCACCACCTCGGCGGTGGCCGAGAGGGCCAGGGCCAGGGCGTGCTCCCGCCCCCCGCCGCCGACGACGCAGACCTTCACGCCGCCAGGCGGACGAACTGGTCCCGGCCCGGCCCCACCCCCACCAGGCTCACGGGCACCCCGGCCAGCTCGGCCAGGCGGTCCACGTAGGCCCGCGCCGGCGCCGGCAGGTCGGCGACCCTGGTGGCCCCGGTCAGGTCGGCGCCCCAGCCCGGCAGCTCCTCGTAGACCGGCCGCACCCGGTGCAGCACCGACTGGTGGTAGGGGACGTGCTCGTAGCGGGTGCCGGCCACCGGGTCCTCGTAGGCGACGCAGATACGAAGCCGGTCGAAGGAGTCGAGCACGTCGAGCTTGGTGAGGGCGATCTCCGACGCCGAGTTGAGCCTGACGGCGTGGCGGAGCATCACCGCGTCGAACCAGCCCGGCCGCCGGCGCCGGCCTGTGTTGGTGCCGTACTCGTGGCCCCGGTCCACCAGGGCGTCCGCCACCTCGCCCTCGACCTCGGTCGGGAACGGGCCCGAGCCGACCCTGGTCACGTAGGCCTTGGCGATCCCGATCACCCGGGTGATGTCCCGGGGGCCGATGCCGGCCCCGGTGCAGGCCCCGCCGGCCACCGGGTTGGAGGAGGTCACGAACGGATAGGTGCCGTGGTCGAGGTCGAGGAACGTGGCCTGGGCCCCTTCCAGCAGGACGTGGCGGCCGGCCGCCAGGGCGTCCTGGACCAGGGCCACCGTGTCCGCGACCATTGGCCCGAGGCGGGGGGCGTAGTCGTCCAGGTAGCGTGCCGCGATCTCGTCCCCGGAGAGCGGCAGGCGGTTGTAGACCTTGGCCAGGATCGCGTTCTTCTCCTTCAGCACGACGTCCAGCTTCTGGCGGAAGATCTTCGCGTCGAGCAGGTCCTGGACCCGGAGCCCGACCCTGGCCGCCTTGTCGGCGTATGCGGGGCCGATGCCCCGCCTGGTCGTGCCCAGCTTCTGGCGGCCGAGGTAGCGCTCGGTGACCTTGTCCAGCTCCTGGTGCCAGGGCATGATCAGGTGGGCGTTGCCGGAGAGCCTCAGGCGGGCGCAGTCCACGCCCTTCCCCTGTAGGGCGTCGACCTCGGCCAGCAGCACGCCCGGGTCGACGACCACGCCGTTGCCGATGACCGGCGTGATGGACGGGTAGAGCACCCCGCTCGGGACGAGCTGGAGGGCGAAGGTCTCGCCTTCCACCACGATCGTGTGCCCGGCGTTGTGGCCGCCCTGGTAGCGCACGACCACTGACATCTCCCCCGCAAGCAGGTCGGTGAGCTTGCCCTTGCCCTCGTCGCCCCACTGGGTCCCGACTACGACAGTGGCGGGCACGCTCAGGAGCTTAGATCAGACCCCGTCGGGCACGAGAGGATTGGAGGTGGGCACCCGGGCCTGGGGACACGGGCGCTATTTCGCGAAATGAGCTCATTGCAGCACCAGCTCTCCGTCCACCACCGCCACGGTGACGGCACCGCCCTCCTCGTAGCGCCCCTCGAGCAGGGCGAGGGCGAGCGCGTCGCCGAGGCGGCGCTGGATGAGCCGGCGCAGGGGCCGGGCCCCGTAGGCGGGGTCGTAGCCCTGGGCCGCCAGCCAGGCTCTCGCCTCGGGCGTCACGTGCAGGGTGAGCCGGCGCTGGGAGGCCAGCCGGCCGGCCAGGTGCTCGAGCTGGATGTCGACGATGCGAGCGAGGTCGGCCTCCGACAGCGACCGGAACCGGATGATCTCGTCCACCCGGTTGATGAACTCCGGCTTGAAGAACTCCGCCGGGTCGCCAGGGAGGTTGGACGTCATCACGAGCACGACGTTCGTGAAGTCCACGGTGCGACCCTGGCCGTCGGTGAGCCGGCCGTCGTCCAGGACCTGGAGCAGGACGTTGAACACGTCGGGGTGGGCCTTCTCGATCTCGTCGAGCAGCACCACGGCGTAGGGCCGCCGGCGCACGGCCTCGGTGAGCTGGCCGCCCTCGCCGTAGCCGACGTAGCCAGGGGGCGCACCGATCAGGCGGGCCACCGTGTGGCGCTCCTGGTACTCGCCCATGTCGATGCGGACCATGGCCCGCTCGTCGTCGAACAGGAACTCGGCCAGGGCCCTAGCCAGCTCGGTCTTGCCCACCCCGGTCGGCCCGAGGAAGAGGAACGAGCCGATCGGGCGGTGGGGGTCGGACAGGCCGGCCCGGCTGCGGCGGATGGCGTTGGCCACCGCCGCCACCGCCTCGTCCTGGCCCACCACCCTCGCGTGGAGGACCTCCTCCATGCGGACCAGCTTCGCCACCTCCCCCTCCATGAGGCGGGACACCGGCACGCCCGTCCAGCGGGAGACGACCTCGGCCACGTCCTCGGCGTCGACCTCCTCCTTCAGCATGCGCTGGGCGGCCTGGAGCCCGGCCAGCGCCTCGGTGGCCTCTCCCACCCGCCGCTCCAGCTCGGGCACCTGGCCGTAGCGGATCTCGGCCGCCTTGGCCAGGTCGCCGTCGCGCTCGTGGCGGTCGGCCTGTCCCCGGGCCGCTTCCAGCTCGCCCTTGGCCTCCTGGATGGTGGCGATGGCGTCCTTCTCGGACTGCCAGTGGGCGGTCATTGCGTCCACCTGCTCGCGCAGGTTGGCCAGCTCCTCGTCCAGGCGGGCCAGGCGCTCGGCCGAGGCCTCGTCGGTCTCCTTGGCGAGCGACAGCCGCTCCACCTCCAGCTGGCGCATGCGCCGGCTGACCACGTCGATCTCGGTCGGCATGGAGTCGATCTCGATGCGAAGGCGCGAGGCGGCCTCGTCGACCAGGTCGATGGCCTTGTCGGGCAGGAAGCGGCCGGCGACGTAGCGGTCCGACAGGACGGCTGCCGCCACCAGGGCCTCGTCCTTGATGCGCACGCCGTGGTGGACCTCGTAGCGCTCCTTCAGTCCCCGGAGGATGGCGACCGTGTCGTCGACCGACGGCTGGCCCACGTAGACCTGCTGGAACCGCCGCTCGAGGGCCGCGTCGGTCTCGATGTGCTTGCGGTACTCGTCCAGGGTGGTCGCGCCGATCATGCGCAGCTCGCCCCGGGCCAGCATGGGCTTGAGCATGTTGCCCGCGTCCAGGGCGCCCTCGGCGGCCCCGGCGCCCACCACCGTGTGCAGCTCGTCGATGAACGTGATCACCTCGCCCTCCGCGTCGGAGATCTCCTTCAGGACGGCCCTGA
The DNA here is from genome assembly GCA_050744025.1 of Acidimicrobiales bacterium. Lineage (GTDB taxonomy): Bacteria > Actinomycetota > Acidimicrobiia > Acidimicrobiales > JAJPHD01 > JBOGGR01. The sequence goes on along the minus strand of JBOGGR010000311.1, from coordinate 2,604 downwards.
GGCGCTCCTCGAACTCGCCCCGGTACTTGGCCCCGGCCACCATCGCCGACAGGTCGAGGGCCACGACGCGCTTGCCCTTCAGGCTCTCCGGGACGTCGCCCTCCACGATGCGGGCGGCCAGGCCCTCCACGATGGCCGTCTTGCCGACGCCAGGCTCGCCTATGAGGACGGGGTTGTTCTTCGTCCGCCGGGCGAGGACCTGGATGACCCGGCGGATCTCCTCGTCACGGCCGATGACCGGGTCCAGCCTGCCCTTGCGGGCCTCCTCGGTGAGGTCCCGGCCGTAGCGCTCGAGGGCCCGGTAGGAGGACTCGGGGTCCTGGCTCGTCACCCGGTGGCTGCCCCGCACGTCGCGAAGGGCCGCCAGGAGCGCGTCCCTGGCCACCCCCAGGCGGCCGGCCATGGAGAGAAGGACGTGCTCCACCGACAGGTACTCGTCGCCCATGTCGACCCGGGCCGCGTCGGCTGCCTGCAGCCCGTCCCGCAGCTCGCGGGACAGGCCCGGCTCGGCCCCTCCGTAGGCCCTCGGCAGCTTGGCCAGGCGGTCGGCCAGCTGGTTGCGCAGCGACAGCGGGGCAACCCCGGCCCGCGTCAGGACCGGGAGGGCGACACCGTCCTGCTGGCCGAGGAGGGCGGAGAGCAGGTGGTCGGGCGTGACCTCGGCGTGGCTGGCCGCCCGGGCGGCCGCGGTGGCGTCGGCCAGCCCGTCCTGGAGCTTGCGGGTCCAGCGGTTGGGGTCGATGGGCATGGGCCAAACCTCATGGTAGGCAAAGGAGATTTCGTGCCTCTGAGGGTCGGGACGGGCTGCCGAGGGTCGGGACGGGCGGCCCACGAGCTTATCCCCAGGCTGGCGAGCGGAGCACGACCGAACGAGGCCCCGTCCCACCTCGTCCGCGTCTCGCAGTGCCTGGGTCAGCCGATGGCACAATCAGGTGGTGCCTTCGTCTACGCCAGCCTTGTCGTCGACCCTCACGTCGGTCATGTCCGGTATCGAACAGGTCAGGGGTTGGGCAGAGGACTTCTACCGTGACCTGCACGAACATCCCGAGTTGTCGCACCAAGAGCACGCGACCGCTTCCAAGGTGGCCGATCGGATGGGTGCGTGCGGCATAGAGGTCCACCATGACGTCGGCGGCACCGGAGTCGTGGGGGTGCTGCGCAACGGCGCCGGGCCGACCGTGCTGCTGCGCGCCGACATGGACGCCCTCCCTGTTGCCGAGGCGACCGGGTTGGCCTATGCCAGCCGATCGACCGTGACGGACGCCCGGGGGGCCGAGGTGCCGGTGATGCACGCCTGCGGCCACGACGTGCACGTCACCTGCCTGCTCGGTGCCGTCCAGCTGCTGTCGGAAGTCCGCGAGGGTTGGGCGGGCACCGTCGTGGCACTCTTCCAGCCGGCCGAGGAGACCGGCGACGGGGCCCGAGGCATGCTCGACGACGGCTTGGCAACGGTGGTTCCGGAGGTCGACGTCGCGTTGGCCCAGCACGTTCTGGCCGCTCCGGCGGGCCTCGTCGGCACCCATGCCGGCCCGACCCTGTCGGCGGCGGACAGCATGCGGATCACCGTGCACGGGCGCGGCGCACACGGTGCCATGCCCCAGGCGTCGGTCGACCCGGTCGTCCTGGCCGCCATGATCGTGGTCCGCCTCCAGACGATCGTGGCCCGTGAGACCCGTCCCGGCGAGCCGGCCGTGCTGACCGTCGGCAGCATCCAAGCGGGCACCAAGAGCAACGTCATCCCCGACCATGCGACCATCGAGCTCAATGTCCGCACCTACAGGGAACAGGTCCGAGCTGCGGTCTTGGACGCCATCCACCGGATCGTCGACGCCGAGTGCCAGGCGTCGGGGTCTCCCGAGCCGGCGACCTACGAGATGTTCGATCGGTTCCCGCTAACCGACAACGATCCGGGGGCCACGGCGCGGGTGGCTGGCGCTTTCGCCGGGTTCTTCGGCGAGCGCGCCCGGACGCTGCCGATGCAGACTGCCAGCGAGGACTTCAGCGACATCGCGAATGGCCTCGGCGTCCCCTACTGCTACTGGGGTATCGGCGGCACCGATCCTGACCTCTACCGGGAGGCCGAGGAGGCCGGGAGGGTGGCCCAGGACATCCCCGTCAACCATTCGGCGCACTTCGCCCCGGTGATCCAACCCACCCTCGACACCGGGATACAGGCATTGGTCGTGGCCGCCATAGCCTGGCTGGCCGTTCCGACAGCCACCTCGGAGTAGGAGCCTGCCGTGAGCGCGGTCTCCACGCTCCAGATCGCGCTCGATCTCTCGGGCACGTTCGTGTTCGGGCTGAACGGGGCGCTCACGGCCATGGAAGCCGAGAACCTCGACGTCGTCGGGGTCGTCGTCCTGGCCGTGATCACCGGGCTCGGCGGAGGGATCATCCGCGACCTGCTCACCGGATCCCTGCCGCCCGCCGCCTTCAAGGACTGGCGGTACCTGGCGGTAGGCGGCGGGGCCGGCGTCGCGGCGTTCATCGCCCGGCGCCTGTGGGTGCGGCTCCAAGGTTCGATCACCCTGTTCGACGCCGCCGGCCTCGCCCTGTTCTGCGTGACGGGCACGGTCACCGCGTTCGCGGCTCATCTCGGGCCGT